>NZ_JBARYM010000641.1:0-9165 GCF_049647865.1 Tunicatimonas sp.
TCCTAAAGAACTGAAAAGTGAAATGCAGAACATACATGACCAATTCATGCAAAAGCACTTTGAAATACAGAGGGAGAGGGAGGTAGTTGACAAAACCGGTGCTACTCGAAAAATACTTTCTAACGCAGCATATCTACCCGCGACTAAGATGGGAGGGCCTTTTAAAATGACGTTTATTATTGAGGAAGATCAGAGTCAAAAAGATTTGTACGATCTTGAAGTAACAATACAAGAACTCCGCAAAAAGATTAGCGCGCAAGAAATAGCTCAACAGCTTTCCGATCATGATTTGCGTAATAATTTGTTATCTATTCTGCAAATTGTAGAGGTTTTATTCGAAAAGGAACCTACAGAAGATCAGAAGATTTGGTTGAATTACCTGAAACAGCGTAGTACCGACACCCTAGGTTTGCTAAAGGCCACATCTGACTATATCAAGATGGAGCAAGGTGAATATGAGACTGAGATTACAAAGTTTAATTTGATAGAAGTAATTCAAAAAGAATTAGAAGGTCTGAAGAAAATAATACTCTACAGACAAATTCAGATTTCATTAATGTACCAAGGTGAACCCATTAGCGAAGAAACTAAGGTGAATGTGCTGGCGGATAAGTTTTATATGAAGCGTATGTTCCACAATCTGTTGTTAAACGCGCTAGAAGCTTCATCAGAGTGTCAAAAGGTATCAGTTTCATTGAATTGTGATCGCTTTTTTACCATTGTTATTCATAATAAAGGAGCTATTCCTCAAGATGTCAGAAGCAATTTTTTTGAAAAGTTTACTACTTCGGGTAAGAAAAAAGGTACGGGCTTAGGAACTTACATCGCTAAGTTGGTGGTGAAGATGCACCAAGGTACTATCGCCTACCAAAGCAGTGAAGAAGATGGTACCGATATCATCATTCAACTACCTCAAAAGGTGCTAGACAATTCGTAGTTAAGTCAACCAAATTTGGGTATCCAATCTAATAGAATAATACATTCACGACAGAGCAGGTTTAATTTTTTGAAACAAAATTCTAGTAAGAGCTTTGTATAGTAACCTATGGACCTATCGTATCTAACCCCCCAACGTATTCAGCGGTTTATTCAATCAGCTTTACAAGAGGATATTGGCGAAGGTGATCATTCTACTCTGGCTTCAGTCCCCGCTGATGCGGAAAAGCAAGCCCGATTATTAATAAAAGGGGAGGGAATTATCGCAGGGGTAAAATTGGCCGAACATATTTTTAATGCGGTTGATAAGCGATTATTGTTAGATGTAGCTATTGAAGATGGCTCATCGGTTCAGTTTGGCGACGTTGCTTTTATTGTAAGTGGGAAGGCCCAATCAATTCTTACCGCCGAACGACTGGTGTTGAACTGTATGCAACGGATGAGTGGCATCGCTACCTACACGCACCAGTTGCAGTCCATGATCAATCATACCAAGGCTAAACTATTAGATACTCGAAAAACTACTCCTAACTTCCGTCTGCCGGAAAAGTGGGCGGTGGCGATTGGCGGCGGGCAAAATCATCGGTACGCTTTGTACGATATGATTATGCTTAAAGATAATCATATTGACTACGCCGGGGGAATTCAACCAGCTGTGAATCAAGCGCAGCAGTATTTACAGGAGAAAAATTTGAATCTCAAGATTGAAGTAGAAACCCGTAACTTAGCAGAAGTTCAGCAAGTGATCGCAGTGGGTGGCGTAGATGTAATTATGCTGGATAATATGACTCCTGACCAAATGAAGGAAGCCGTAGTGATTATTGGTGATCAGGCCGAAACGGAGGCTTCGGGTAATATTAATGAAAATACCATTGTGGCTGCGGCTGAGTGCGGAGTAGATTATATTTCCGTTGGAGCATTAACTCATTCGGTGAAGAGTCTGGATATGAGTTTAAAAGCGGTATAGTCCTGCCGAATCTTATAAAACTATTCGTAGTATTCCTGATTTCTATAACTCAACTCAAACTTCCGTTTCAAGTTTGACTGGAAAGTTTTATACTTGCATCCGCATTACGCAGTGCTTGAATTTTGAAGAGACTTTTTCATGATCGTTAAAACCAAAAAATATAAACTTTCTACCGGCACGTATATCAAACTGGCCATGTTTAATTTGCTCCGTAAGCAGTGGTGGGTATTTCTGATCGTAGCGGCCCTCATGTGCGGAGCATTTTTTATCTGGTCAATCTGGTGGATCATCGGTCCGCTGATTGCGTTACTGCTTTACGCTTTATTTTGGCTCATCCAGTTTACGGGAGTTACTCAAATGGAGCAGAACAAAATTCTGTTTGAGCGGCTTAGCTATGAGATCAACAGTCAGCAAGTACTAATTAAAGTAAATACTAAGCAGGGTATGCCTCTGAAGTGGGATATGATTAAAGACGCTCGTATCGGTAAAGACTACTTCTTATTAATTGTATCCAAAGCCCAATTAGTACACTTACCTTTTCGGATTTTTAATACTGAAAACGAACGTAAATTTTTACAAACAATTCTAAAGCGGAAGGGCTATATAAAAACTTAACTACTTCATTCTATAGATTCGTAGTGAAGCGTACTGCTATTGTTTTGATCCAATATTTTTTGGGCTGATCGCTGTATATCCTCAGTTGTAACAGCCTGTATCTTCTCCGATTCTTGATTGATCAAATTAGGATCACCAAGCATAGAAGAATAAGCCAAACTCATTGCTCGGTTGAGTAACTCCATTTCTGAAAATACCAACGTTGATTCTGCTTGATTTTTTACTTTCCGCAGTTCTTCATTACTCACAATATTTTCCTTTACCTCTTCGACTACTGAGTTAATGGCCTCGTCGGCTGTCTGCAAAGCAACGCCTTCGTTGAGCCTACCATTAATAACCAGTAGGCCCGGATCTACGGAACCAGTTACGTAGGCGTTAATTGAACTGAACAGCGGGTTTTCTTTCACTAGTTCGGTAAACAAGCGAGAAGAGCGACTTCGTCCCAATATATCACTCAGCAAATCAGCCGCGTGGTAGCCAGCATTGGTGCGTTCAGGTATATGGAATGCTTTATAGATAGCATGCGCCGGTACCTTCCCCGTTTTCTTTGTAAATCTTGGGGTAGTTTGTTGAGCCTCTTGTGGCAACTGACGATCGTATGCTTCACCAGCCGGAATATCGCCAAACCATTTTTCGGCCAATCGCTTCACTTCTTCTGCTTCTACTCGTCCGGCTACTACCAATATGGCGTTATTAGGCCGGTAAAACTTATAAAAGAACGACTTCACATCGTCTAAGGTAGCCTGTTCAATGTGAGCAATATCGCGACCAATAGTAGGCCAGCGGTAGGGGTGAGTTTGGTAGGCTAATCCTTTAAGCGTCATCATCGCATCTCCGTAGGGCTGATTAAGGTAGTTTTGCTTGTATTCTTCAATGACCACCTTACGTTGTACTTCCAGTACTTTCGGATCAAACGAAAGGCTCATCATCCGGTCCGATTCTAACCAAAAAGCCGTTTCTAGGTTCGTTGCCGGTAGTGTGAGAAAATAATTAGTAATGTCAGGATTAGTGAACGCATTATTCTCGCCCCCAACTACTTGCAGAGGTGTATCGTAGTTAGGAATATTTTTAGAGCCGCCAAACATCAGGTGCTCAAACAGATGGGCAAAACCAGTTTTGTTCTCATCTTCGTCACGAGAACCTACATTGTAAAGCACATTTACAGTCGCAATAGGCACCGACGAATCTTTATGCACCAGTACTTGTAAACCGTTAGAAAGTTTAAATTGATCAAAGTCAATCATATATGTAGTTTTAGTAGTACTGCTGTTAACAACTAGAACTCTCTAATCGTTGTGAAATAGCGATTTTTTTATTGAGTCAAACGATAACAATTACTGCTATTTCTTTTTGCTTAGCATAATTAGTATCATTGAGCAAATTTTCGCTAACCATGCCAACTACCAGTAACCAAACCGATAGCACTAGCCACTCTCGGAATTTAATTTATCAGTTTTTTGATCTCATTAAAGAAGAAAGAACATTTATCTTGCTGATAGGTGTTCTTTTTTTTGGAGCAGCGGTGGTTTACCCCTATCCGGGCGTAGCTATGTGGTTCGGCTTCCTAATAGCGGCTTACTCGGCAGTTTCTAACGATAGTATCCAAACCCTAGGCACATTCATTGCCTCGAATGCCGACCGTCGGTGGTACGTACTCTGGTTGTACATTGGAGGTATTTTTCTGGTTACCGTTACGGTTGGTTGGATACTCAACGATGGAGGAGTCTCCTTCGGACGACTGCGAACCACAGAGGCTGATGGTAGCTTATCTTTTCCTCAGCCCGAGAGCTTTGCGTTTCTGCAAATTGCTGCCCCAATCTTTCTGCTAATTCTCACCCGCTTGCGGATGCCGGTTTCTACTACTTTTCTGCTGTTAAGTAGCTTTGCAATTAGCCCAAGTGCGGTAGGTTCGGTCATTAATAAAAGTCTAACGGCTTATTTAATTGCATTTGTACTAGGGCTAGGGGTTTGGTATTTAATAACAAATATTACTCGCAAGTATTTTGTGGGTAAACCCGCCTTTGGCTGGGCCATTGCTCAGTGGATTACCAGTGGCACGCTGTGGTCGGTCTGGATTATGCAGGATGCCGCTAATATTGCTATTTATCTGCCGCGCTCATTGAACATCGCTCAGTTTTTAGGGTTCGCTTTAGTAGTATTTTTGGGCTTAGGGCTGATTTTCTTTTTGAAGGGCGATAAAATACAAGACATTGTCAATGAGAAAAGTGAAGTAACCGACATACGTTCTGCCACCATTATTGATTTCGTGTACGCGCTAATACTAATTTACAAACTTACGATTAGTACCATTCCAATGAGCACCACCTGGGTATTTATCGGACTGCTAGGCGGACGAGAGATCGGTATTCGGTTGCGTCAAAGAAACAACGGTGAAAGTGAAAGGAAAAGTGTAGGAGGTGCACTACGAATGGTTGGAAAGGATTTGGGTTTGGCTACTATCGGGCTGATCGTGTCAGTTTTATTAGCAATGGCGGTGAATGAGGAATTTCGGCAAGAAGTGCTGAAATATTTAAGTTAGTAAGTGAGCTGAAGGATTGAAGAGCAGAATAATAGAAGAAGTAGCATAATCTATTCATTCCTTCCTTCCTTTAGCTCTTCAGTCATTCTCTCAAAAAACATTTCTAGTAAAACAGTTTCGTCTGGTAGCTGAATTTGTAATTTTTCCTGTTGCCTACTGACTATAACCATGCCTTGCTGTTGAGGAAAGTTAAATACGTTAGGTGATTGTGTTACCGATTGAGCATTAGTAGTGATAGCTAAATCTACCTTTTCTGGTATCTGGTAAGTACTCGAAGAAGTGTACCAAACTACTTGAGTTGTATCAGCAATTGCCTTCCAAAAGCGCTTTCTGATTTTTGTGTCCTCATCCGATAGTAATAGCCCAGTTTTTTCAGTAATAGGATAATAGCGCAGTTCGCTACTTGGTAAATTAAACAAGTACTGAATATCGGCAGAAATAGTCCCTGCGATAACAATTGGAACCAGCGCATTTTCGTAGGTAGTTGGTCGCCATGAATGGAGCCAGTCGCGCCAAGCCTCTTCGGTAGCAAGATTGGCAAGGCCATCTATCAATACAAAATTAGGAAGTAGGTCATTAACTTGATGAGCAATGTGCTTCCATTTGTGTGAGTTTTGAAAAGCTTTGGGCGAAACCCAGTAGCTCTGCCAATCGCGATTATCTGGGGCGAACGTTTGAATAATTAAACGGGGGCTAATACCCTGATCTTCACCAATCACAAGGTAGTATTTGGTGTTAGGCAGTAAGTTTTTCAAATGACAGAAATAATTTTCCATGCCCCGGTGAAAGTTGGCGGCAGTAATTGTAGCCCGAAAAGCATAAGCCGCGGTGTCTTGCTGATGGTCTACGGTATCATAATAAACTCGTTGTAGATCAGGGCAACCACCAATTAGCTCCCAGCCAATGAGTGCTGAGGTGGATGGGCTTTCAGTAAGAATTAGTCGGTAGTTCTGGGTGGCTGCTTCACTTCGTAATGAGGAAGATAGAATTACCAAAGCAAGATAGCCTGTTGTTAATAAGTAATTTATAGCGTACCGATAGCTATTTTTAAAATAGTTTCTTAACATTAAGTTAACATTGGCTTAACAATTACGTAACATTACTTTTAACAGTAAATTCATTTGTTATGAAAACCCCCTATGAACATCGAGCAAAATACGGATTACACAACCTTGTGTTTGGGAAGCCTTCGAAGGAAGCAAGATTACTTTACTGGTTATTGTTAGGCCTTTTCTTGGTGCTTATCTTCACCTATAATTTTTTTTTAGCCTAATTACCCAACTGTAGTTCCGATATGGCTAACCACGCCATTAGACCGGGACCAATTTCCAGCGCATGTTCATCAATGTCAAATGTGGGAGTATGCACTCCCGAAGTAATTCCCTTGGCTTCATTACCAGTGCCCAATCGGTAGAAGCAGGCATCAACGTGATGAGTATAGTACGCAAAGTCTTCTGCGGCCATCCATAAATCTAAGTCCACCACATTATCCTCTCCTAAGTAATCAATCGCTAATTTTTTAGAGCGCTGGGTGAGTTCAGGATTATTTTGTAGAGACGGGTAACCCACTTTGATATCAATATCGCAGGAGCCGCCTAAGCCGGAGCATAAACCGTAGGCAATATCCTTTATCTTCTGATGCGCCTGATATCGCCATTCTTCGTCTAGCGTACGGAAGGTGCCCTCCAAATGTACTTCGTTAGGAATAACGTTGGTAGCTCCCTGGGCAATTACTTTACCAAACGAAAGTACCGACGGAATTTTTGGATTGGCCACTCGGCTGACCACTTGCTGAAGCGTAACTAACAACTGAGCGGTTATCATTACCGGATCAATATTTTTCTCGGGCATGGCGGCGTGGCCACCTTTTCCCTTAATGGTCAGATAAATTTCATCCGCACTAGCCATATACATACCTTCCCGAAAACCTATCTTTCCTGCTGGTAATTGAGGCAAAACGTGTTGGCCCAACATCGTCTGAGGACTAGGATTTTGCAAAACACCCTCCTTAATCATTAGCGAAGCCCCTCCCGGAAAACGCTCTTCTCCCGGTTGAAAAACAAGCTTAACCGTTCCCTCGAACTCCTCGCGAAGCTGCTGAAGAATATTAGCGACTCCTAACAGAGAAGAAGTATGAACATCGTGCCCACAGGCGTGCATCACTCCCTCATTTTTAGATTTATAGGGTACATCATTTGCTTCATAAATCGGTAGCGCATCCATATCAGCCCGGAGAGCCACAGTTCGGCTGTCAGGATTTTTACCTTTAATCAGCGCAACTACCCCAGTATCAGCTACTCCGGTTTGAGGTGATAATCCGAAGGAGGTAAGCGTCTCTGCGACAAAACGAGCTGTTTGATGCTCTTGGAAGGACAATTCGGGATGCTGGTGTAGATGACGACGGTAGCCAACCACCTGTTCAGCCAGTTCACGGGATAATGACTTTATTTGGGGTAGTAAAGAATTCATGAATATATAATACCAATATCAATCAACCGTTCGGAAGGTTTCGGGCACTAGTAGCACATTAGGAAAAAGTTTGCTCAGCGCAAAGTAGTCTTGTTGAGCTTCTAGCCGATTAGCGTATTCTCCGACTCGAGTCCGCCATATAGTTTGAAAGCGAACCGCTGGTTCTGCATCGGGTAGTGCCTGATACACTTTTAGTTTCGCATTGTTAGCCTCTTCCCGACTGTTTCCGGTATATACCTGGAGAGTAAATCCTTGATACTCATTATTCCTTCGATTTAGATCATCTACTGCATCAAAGTACGCTGAAATATCTTCCGTCACTGAATTAGGAGTTGGTAGGGCAGAAGCCGTGGTAATTATTTTTTCGGGATTCGGGTCGATAGAGTTCGATTTGCTTTGAGCAATGGAGTCGGCGTACTGAATTCGGTACTGGCTTAAATCTTCATTATACTCTTCTGCACCCTGAGTGCTAATTGTTTTTGTGGGAGCACACTGTTGAAATATAGCCATTAGTAAGGCTGAACAGAATAATATAAATGAACTGCGATTTATCATTTCCAAGATTTTGCTAAGTCAAAAGTAGATGTTTATCATAACAACTGCTAAATCATAGACATAAATTGTTTTCTAGCTGAATTGTTAGGTGGAATTAGGCGACGGTCGATAGTCCACAGTTCGGGTTTCCAGTCATTCACTTCTAACTTGTCGCTCCCTACTTTTCGTATTTCACATTTTAATTACCCATTCCAGCCTTCCCGATCGAGGCTACGGTACTGGATGGCTTCGGCCAGATGTTCTACGGCAATGTCCGAAGAATTGCTGAGATCAGCGATGGTACGGGAAACTTTCAATATACGATCGTAGGCGCGGGATGAGAGACCTAATCTCTCCATTGCTGTTTTTAACAAAGTTTTACCAGCCGGGGAAATTTGGCAGATTTCTTTCACCATCGGCGGGGGCATCATAGCATTGCAGTAGATTGATGTTTCCTGAAAGCGCTTGGTCTGTCGCTCACGGGCGGCAATCACTCTCTCCCGAATACATGAACTGCTTTCCGTTTTACGATCTGCGGTCATTTCATCGAACGGTACGGGATTTACTTCTACGTGAATATCAATCCGGTCGAGCAATGGACCACTGATCTTATTCAGGTACCGTTGTACCGCCGTGGGCGAATCGGGATGACCGGATTGGGCATCGTAGAATTCCCCGGAAGGGCTGGGGTTCATGCTGGCGATTAACATGAAATTGGCTGGAAAGTCGACAGTGCCCCGCGCCCGCGAAATGGTGACCGCTCGCTCTTCTAGTGGTTGACGTAATACTTCCAACACCGTTCGCTTGAACTCCGGTAATTCATCTAAAAACAGAATGCCGTTATGCGCTAAAGAAATCTGACCGGGTTGAGGAATATTTCCGCCACCTACGAGTGCGGCATCGCTAATAGTATGATGAGGAGCACAAAACGGACGTTGTGAAATAAGCGATGAATCAGTCGTTAGCTTTCCGGCTACAGAGTGAATTTTGGTAGTTTCCAGTGCTTCGTGCAAGGTAAGCGGCGGTAAAATGGTAGGAACTCGCCGGGCCAGCATGGTTTTTCCCGAACCGGGTGGGCCAACCATAATTACGTTATGTCCTCCGG
>NZ_JBARYM010000642.1:0-5496 GCF_049647865.1 Tunicatimonas sp.
ATTTGTAACTACCCAGTCTCTTGGAGAAGGTAATCAAGTGCCTGAACCCGACCATAAATTAGCCGAAAAAGCAATTACTTTTTATCATGAGAAAAAGTACAGAAGGGCACTTAAGCCTTTGAATGAACTCATTCGCCGGAACCCCTTCAATGAGGAGTTGTATAAAATGCGCGGATACTGTCGCTACGCAACTAACAACCGACTAGGTGCCTGCGAAGATTATCAAAAGATTCAAAACCTGCTACATAGATCAATTCCCCCAGTAGCTCAAGATATTTGCCTAGGCTACGAAGTAAAATAAGGCACTCTTACCCGTACCGGCTCAATTTTTCAAACATGCGGTTTAACCTACAGTTGAGTAGCTGTGAGCATAAGAAAACTTAGAAAAGAATATTTGACATTAACCAACCAGCAACTACCACAATTAGCCAAAGAACAGCGTTTGCCGGTTCGGTTTAACCATTGTTTTCAACGAATAATCTTGGATACACTATTTCAGGATTGCTGGTACAATCATTTGAGCCGAAAAGGTCGCACACCAGCCTACCAACAGCTAAATGAAGATCAGTTAGCCCAAGCCATTATTCTTGCTGAACAAATGATTAAAAACCCGCAGACTATAAAAGAATTAAACCGGCGTAGCTTGCAGTACCGAGGTAAGCTAAGTACAATCCCAAAATCGTAAATTGAAATGATCTCACCCGATTCAACTTTAGATGAACTACTGGAACATGTTTGGGGTATGCTGCAAAGAGGCGGGGCGGATGCTAAGCACGCTTACCATTTTCCGGTACTGGCCACCTACGGCACCGCCGGAATTGAGCAGCGAACTGTCGTACTCCGTAAGGCCAACAAAAGTGAACGGCAACTTATCTGCTATTCGGATCAGCGAACGAAAAAAATAGATGATGTAGCCCAGAATAACCAAGTACATTGGCTATTTTACGATCACGG
Source organism: Tunicatimonas sp. (assembly GCF_049647865.1). Lineage (NCBI taxonomy): Bacteria > Pseudomonadati > Bacteroidota > Cytophagia > Cytophagales > Catalimonadaceae > Tunicatimonas > Tunicatimonas sp. Next base: position 955 of record NZ_JBARYM010000642.1, read on the forward strand.
AAGCAAGGAGCAGATACGGGCGAAAGCAACCGTAGTTTGGCATAACGAAGATGAAACGGCGCGTGAAGTTTGGCAGAACATTCCTCTTAAAAATCGGGGCGACTATATTGGCCCCGTTCCGCCGGGTACAAATACTAGTGAATACACTGATAACCTTCCAACAGATTTTAAAAATAGCCCTACCGGGGAGAATACTCAATCAGGCTTTAAAAACTTCACCCTAATCGCTAGTACCATCTACCAACTAGATTTTCTGAAATTAAGCCGGGAAGGGCACCTTCGGGCGCAGTTTAGCTGGCACCACCAAAAGTGGGAAGGTAGTTGGGTCGCGCCCTAAATAAATGCGAAAATATCCGAAAAAATAATCAGCCCAATAGTCGCCAACAAAAGCAATGTTAGCAAGATGGTGGCAGGCCCATCAAAAATAACTTTAAGTAATTTACTCATCCCTTAATGTAGTGTAGTTTTTTCTTCGGTAAGCGGAGCGTCTACTTCAGAAGTTTCATCGGCAGCCTCTTCGTCTTCTTTTTGCACCGCTAAAAAGTGGGTAAACGTAAGCGCGGCAAGTAATCCGATTAACCCTCCCACAATCCAGGTAAACAACTCCAAGCCTTCTGTTCCGTTAGCATCAAACATATTTACAAAATTATAAATTAGTACAACTATTTTGAGTATTGGTGTTTAGGATTTAGAAGTTGGCGTAATCGCTCATTATCGTTTTCAGTACGTTGCAAATAAAATGCGCTAGAACTGAATATTTACTTGATACCTCTATCCCATCAATACTGGCGCAATTTTACCAAAATACGTAGAAACATACTAGCTTTGCCTCGTAACAATCCAAGAAACTTTAGATGCAAACTTACTTCAATCATTGTTTGCACCCTATTTTTTTTTAATCAACCAGTTTGATTTTAGTACCGACCGGAAAACATGAAGACCTATTTACGCATCCTCTCTTTTGCCAAACCGTACCGCCGATACATTCCTCAGTACTTACTTTATGCCTCACTATCCATTCTTTTTGGCTTAATCAATTTAACTCTACTAATTCCACTGTTTGAAATATTGTTCAACAAGGTAGAAGATTCAGCAATAGCCGAAATGCAAAATGCGCCTTCGTTCTCCCTTTCGGCTGATTATGTTATCAATACCTTTAACTACTATTTCTTATCTATTGTTGAAACCCGAGGAAAGGTAGGAGCACTGGCTTTTGTTTGCGGAATTATTGTGCTTTCGGTATTTCTATCCAACCTGTTTCGCTACGTTTCAGGGCTGACCCTGGCAAAAATTCGCGCGAGTGTTATTCAGAAACTACGGATGCGGATTTTTAATCAGGTTTCTCATTTGCACTTAGGATACTTTTCTAACGAGCGAAAGGGCGATATTATGTCGCGCATGACCAACGATGTGCAGGAAGTAGAAAACTCAGTGGTTAACAGCTTAAAGGTGGCCTTTCGCGATCCGGCAACTATTATTGGTTATTTTATAGTACTGCTACTGATGTCGCCCCAGCTTACCGTGTTTGTGTTGTTTGTGCTGGTGCTTTCGGGGGTTATTATTTCTCAGATCAATAAACATTTAAAGAAAAAAGCTACCGAAAGCCAGGAATCGCTCGGAAGAATTGTGAGTATACTAGATGAAGTTCTGTCAGGTATGCGGATCGTTAAGGCGTTCAACGCTCGGCAGTTGGTTGAAAATACTTTTGAGCGAGAGGTAAACCACTACGCCCACACCAATGTTGCGATGGCCCGCAAACAAGAGTTGGCCTCGCCTACCTCGGAGTTTTTGGGCGTTACTGTAGTAGCGGGAATTCTACTGTTTGGCGGAATTCTAGTACTGAACAACAACTCTTCACTAAGTGCCAGTGAGTTTATTACGTATATCATTATTTTTTCTCAGATGCTGAATCCGGCTCGTTCTATCACTAATTCCATCAGTAGCATTCAGCGCGGTTTGGCTTCCGGTGAGCGTATTTTCCGAATTGTCGATACCGAACGTCAGATTACAGAAAAGAAGGACGCTCTACCCCTGCCCGGTTTTGAGCGAGAAATTCGCTTTGAGAATATTTCTTTTGCCTACGAAGATGAACTAGTCCTTCAAGAAATTAATCTTACCCTAAAAAAAGGGAAAACTATTGCCTTAGTAGGCCCTTCGGGGGGTGGGAAATCTACTTTAGCTGATTTGCTCCCCCGCTTTTACGATCCTACTCAAGGTACCATCTACCTAGACGATGTGCCGCTAGACACATACCAAATCACTTCATTGCGTCAGCAAATGGGTATTGTAACCCAAGAATCTATTTTATTCAACGATACTATATTTAATAACATTACCTTCGGTAAACCGGATGCTACTGAGGAAGAAGTAACTCGTGCGGCAAAAATTGCTAACGCCCACGATTTTATTATGGAAACGCCTCAACAGTACCAAACGGTGGTGGGTGAACGAGGATCTAAGTTATCGGGTGGTCAGCGGCAACGGGTTAGTATTGCTCGGGCAGTGCTGAAAAACCCGGCTATTCTCATACTGGATGAAGCCACCTCAGCGCTAGACTCAGAATCGGAGCGATTGGTGCAGGAAGCCCTAACGCATCTTATGCAAAACCGAACTTCCTTGGTTATTGCTCACCGGCTAAGCACTATCCAGCATGCCGATGAAATTGTAGTAGTGCAGCAAGGCAAGATTGTAGAGCGAGGCACACACTTGGAGCTGGTTGAGGAAAATGGGCTGTACCGAAAACTTACCCAAATGCAAGCCGTGTAGTCTTAAACAAAGCGGCTAGTTGTGCGTGTTACCTTAATAATGACTTTATGTTTGATACAACAAATCTTTAGCCTATGAAACCTATCCGCCTATTTTTTTACGTTTTACTAATTTTTTATCACGTAGTTTTAATAGCATTTGCACTCAATCTAAACGATTCGGTGGCTCAGAACTTAATAGATAGCGCTAGCACCGTTCTTATCTTCACGTTTATTGGCTTCGCGCTCTTTTTAGTCGTGTTCGGTCTGGCTTGGTTTGACCGTCGGCGCTTCCAGCGTAGGCTTGAAAGGCTGGAGGCTGAAAAGAACGAAATTAAAGCTCAGGTTTACGACATGAAACGCCGGGAAGATGAAATTGATCAGGAAATAAAATCCTTTGAATCATCACTCGATGCTGAAAAAAAACCAACAGATGACCCTTTAGATACTGACCAGAGAAGACTTACATGATTGATCTGATTCGGAGCAAACTTGAAGAAGCTACCCAGTTATTAGAAAAAGTAAAGCAAGACGATCAGCTAATAACCCAGATTGAACTAGCCGCCACTACGCTTGCCGAAACTATTCGTCATGGCGGAAAAATTATCGGTTGTGGGAACGGTGGCTCGCACTGCGATGCGATGCACTTTGCCGAAGAACTGAGTGGCCGGTACCGCAATAATCGAATAGCTCTACATGTGCTATTGCTATTTCTGATTCTAGTCATATCTCTTGCGTAGGCAACGACTACGGTTACAATTATATTTTCTCCCGCTTTATTGAAGGCTTAGGGAAACCAGAAGACGCGCTCTCGCTATTAGCACCAGTGGCAATTCCCCCAATGTGCTGAATGCGGTAGAAGCTGCCCAAGCTCAAGGAATGAGAGTTATTACCCTAACCGGAAAAGACGGGGGGAAACTGGCTAATAAAGCTGATATAAAAATCCGAGTCCCCCCTTTGGTTACGCCGACCGCATTCAAGAAATTCACATCAAAGTCATCCATATTATAATCTTACTTATTGAGAAGCAAGTAGCCTCACCTAGCTAATTTCCTTTTTTTCCTACATACCTGCCGAATTTCAATTATTGTAGTTGCTTGAAATTTACTTGTTTCTCATTTTAGTGTCTATGAGTTTAAGTCTACTAACCCCCAACTTGAACACTCTAACACTTTTAACTTTCCATTTTCAACTATCAACTTCTAAACAATGTTAGCAAAAACGTTTGGCGGAGCAGTCTTTGGAGTAGATGCATACTTGATTACGATTGAGGTGAGCGTAGGTCAAGGCACCAAATTTTATATGGTAGGATTGCCAGATAGTGCCGTCAAGGAGAGTGAGCAACGGGTAGAGGCGGCCATTAAGCATTCGGGGCACGCGATGCCTCGCATCAAAACGGTAGTGAATCTGGCTCCGGCCGATATTCGTAAAGAAGGGTCAGCCTACGATCTGCCCATCGCAGTAGGAATTTTAGCTGCTTCCGGTCAAATACAAGATAAGCGACTATCCAAATATCTCATAATGGGTGAGCTTTCGCTAGATGGCATTCTTCGCCCCATTAAAGGCGTATTACCCATTGCTGTGGAAGCTCGCAAAAATGGTTTCCAAGGATTTATTTTGCCGAAGGAAAACGCCCGAGAAGCGGCTATCGTTAACAATTTGGAAGTAATTGGAGTGGAAACCCTAGCCGAAACTATTGATTTCCTTCAGGGTAACCAGAGTATAGAACCCTTCTGGCACGAAACCCGCGATATATTCTTTGAGGAGATCGACCAGTTTGCGGTAGATTTTTCGGATG
>NZ_JBARYM010000643.1:0-6883 GCF_049647865.1 Tunicatimonas sp.
GATCAGAAACACAATGACAAATTACTTAAACATGAGCAATTTCACTTCAACCTTAGTGAGGTTTATGCTAGAAAACTTAGAAAGCGGTTTTCAGAGGCGCATTTGAACGCTGGCAATATCAATACGGAAGCCAATACAATCTTCAAACAGGTATATGTCGAGTATTTAACCCGACAGGAGCTATACGATGCTGAAACGAATTATGGCCTAGATAAGGGAAAACAAAAGGAATGGCAATTCAACATCAGACAAGAGCTGCTGAGCCTTCGGGCATTTGAGTAGTAAATTTATTAACGAACATTATAATATTTACTCCTTCTTCATTATCTGAAGATGCTCAGTAAATACCAACAGTATACTATTGTTTAAACCACCCTCTTGCTGATTAAATATTTTCTTAACTTATCCGCACTATAAATCTGAATTTCAGTATTTTAGCTACTTTCAATAGTACTGAAACTTTAAGCGATTAATGCACGCACTGAATACTATTTTTTACGGCCCGCCGGGTACCGGAAAAACCTACTTAACTTCTCAACGAGCCGTACAACTTATTGAAAACCTATCAGACAAGGAGCTTCAAGAACAGTATCCTCCGCACGAACGAGCCAAGCTAAAAAGCAAGTTTAATGAGTACCAGCAACAGGGGCGCGTTGCTGTGCTTACCTTTCACCCTTCTTTTGCATACGAAGATTTTGTAGAAGGGATCAAACCCTTCAAAAATGAGCGAAATGATTTATACTACGATGTAGTGGACGGAGTTTTCAAGCAGATGAGCTATAATGCTGCTTATGCTTTATACTTAGCTCAGCAGCAACGATCACTAGATACTTTATCGGAGCCGCCAGAAACTAGTAAGCAGTCTCTGCCTCTGCGTCCGTTTGACGCGCTGTACTTTGAGTTTATAGACTATCTCAAGCGTATGATGCAGGAGGGTTCCGAAGAAATTACGTTTGAAACCAAGCAGGGCAAGGCAATTCGCCTTAGTAACATTAATCAAAATAGTACGCTGGCATTTCAAACCTCAGCCGGAGGTAAAACCTACTCGGTTACTAAGCATAGCCTAGCTAAGATGTACCGAGGGTTTTTGGATGTGGAAAGTATTAGCCAGCTAAGTGAAATTAGCGAAGTGGTTGGACAGGGAAATACTTCCGTAATGTGGGCCGCTTTTCATCGCTTAAAAGCTTTTGAAGCAACTCGCTATCGGATTTACAATGCATTATTGAGTAATCATCAGCTATCGGAAAACTCAGTTTCCGCAGTGCAGTATCGGCAGATGAAGCAAGCTACCCGACAACTGGATTTTTCCCAACTTGCTTCAGCAGATTATCGGCAAGCAGGGAATTTTGTTATTGTTATTGATGAAATAAACCGGGGGAACCCTGCGAGCATTTTTGGTGAGTTGATTTCACTCATTGAAGAAGATAAACGGGCTGGACTAACTGAGGCTTTGCAAACGATTCTCCCCTACTCTCGCGAACCGTTTCGGGTGCCGCCTAATTTGTATATTATTGGCACGATGAACTCGTCTGACCAAAGTGTAGATACGCTAGACGTAGCATTTCGTCGCCGGTTTACCTTTCAAGCGATTCACCCTAATCCTGAATTATTAAAACCTGCTATTACTATATCTGTAGAAAATTTAGAGGATTCTAATCAAGATACCCTAGCGCAAGCTGCTGAGCCTATGGCGAACTACTCCCAAAAAATTCACTTAGATAAACTACTGACAGCGATGAATGAACGTTTGCTGTGGCTTCGGGGAGAAGATTATGAGATTGGACACGCTTATTTTCTACCCGTACTAACGGCTGATGATCCGCTAGCGGCTTTGCGGCTAGCAATGTATCAGCGAATTATTCCTTTGCTAGAAGAATATTTCTTTAGCGACTGGGACGAACGAATAGCTGTGTTAGGCAACTCATTTGTGGAGGAGCTTTCCGGCGAATATCTTTTAACGAGCGAAGACTCAGTCTTTCGCCTACCTGATAAACGATACCGCTGGCGCAAGCTAAGTGACGCGGAATTTTTAGCGGCTATTCGGCGAATATATCAGCATGAGTAAACCGGTTTTCTCTGTATACGAACAGGCGGTTTTATTGGTTGGTCAGCAACAAAACGGATTTTTTTTCACCGATAAGCATCTCCATCAACTAGCCCACCTAAAGAGAACACTACCCGCCGGAATGTTCCGCTTGGAGTATCAGTCGGTACGATGGGGTAACTACGTAGGTTTGATAGAGCTACCGGAGGTAATCATTGAAATTCTGCCTAAAGTTGACCGTTCTAATGACATTACGCTAACACGGGAACGTTGGACCAATCTGCTTCAGCAATTTGACTTCCTTCCCCAGCTAGGTGATCTCAACCCTCAGTTGTTAATGCAACCGGGCAATCTAACGGAAGCACTACAACGCGCTTTTATCAATGAAGTACAGCAACTTGTCCAACGAGGTCTCACTCGCCAATACCGAAGCCAGGCCGCACAGCAACCGTTCTTGCGGGGCAAGCTGCTACTTTCGGAGCAGATTCGTACCAATCTGGTACAAAAACATCGATTCTACGTGCAGTCGCAAACTCATGTTAAAGACCATCCACTGAATCAACGAATTAAGCAAGCCTTGCGTATTGTTGCTAACGCTGGTTCTTATTCGGCTCAAACCAATGACCTACTGCGCTATTTCCGTTCGGTTACTGACGTACCACTGCCAACTACCGAGTCTCGTATTCCACTAAATCGCGCTACTCAGCAGTACCGGCTCGCTTTACGATTGGCTAATTTGATTTGCAATGGATACCTAGGAGGAACCTTCGCCGGACAGGATTTTGGCTTTTCGCTACTGTTTGATATGAGTCGAGTGTTCGAATTGCTGATTTACTATCATCTGAAGAAACTAAGTAATGATCGAGATTTCAAACTCCATTACCAACCACAGCGTGCATTCTGGCGCACCAAAGATCTTCGCCCTGATTTTCTGCTGGACTTCGGTGACAATCTGCAAGTGGTAATTGATACTAAGTGGAAAGTGCTTACGTCTCCTGAACCTAACGACGAAGATTTACGCCAAATATTTGCTTACACTCAAGTCTTTGAAGCAAGTCGAGGCATACTGCTTTACCCTCAGACGGGTAGTTTATTCGCTTATCAAACCCCTTTTAATCTAGCTTCTACCGATTCCTCCACTGGGGAGGTTCACTTTTTATCAATTTTAGAAAATATTGAGTTTAAGTTGCTCAATATTTTACTGATATGATAACGTAAGCTCTTGCTCAACTCATAAAATATTTTACATAAGAATATTTATTACATATCTATTAATAATTATATATATGGCATAGTCCGTGCAATACCCTTGACAAATAGTATACGCCATGGTAAAATATTGCTGGATACTCTTCATCATTACTGGCCTTTCGCTAGATGCGATAGCTCAAGGTTCCAAACGCCGACCAGGTGGCGGAGGATTTACTTCTTCCCAATGGTACGTTGGAATCTCCAGCGGAATAAATCAGTTTCAGCCTAAAGTCCAGAAAAGCTTTTCTGAGATAGATTATTGGGGTGCTGATGTGCTAGAAACGAAAGACTATTCTTCTTCCGAGCAACCAATAGGGTATCATCTAGGACTTATCACCATATTTTCTCCTACTAAATTTCTTCAGATAGCCCTTAACCCTTCTTACGCGCAACAACGCTGGGGTTACCGTACTGAATATGCTTGGAATGATATTGAAAACGAGATCAATTCTTACGAAGTAAATTATAGCCATCAGTACACATTGCACTACTTGCAATTACCGATTACAGCTCGCTACGTTTTTCTGCCCCGCCGTTGGAAACCCTTTGTACAGGCCGGAATTCAGTACCAAATGCGGGTAGATGCGACCAAAGAGTTGGTATCAGCCGGTACTGACTTTACTTCGGGTTCGCCTATTTCTTTGCAGAGCGATATTCAATCTACTACCGCTACCAGCCTGTTCAATAACAATCAATGGGCGGCCAAAGCTGGGGGAGGAATTTATTACCACTTTACTGGATTTATGGCGGGCATAGAACTTAACTACTACTACGGATTAAATTCAATTGTTAATGAACAGACCCGTTTTTCGGCCACTCGTAATTTTCAGGGATTAGGAAATGCGTTGGATGACATCCGCTTATCCGGTCGGGAAATCACCTTTCAATTGGTATTCCCCATGAAGTACCTAACCAAAAGTTTTTCACCAGTAATCATGTAAATAATTGACAGTTGAAAATGGAAAATTAAATACGTTTCTATTTTAAACTGTCCACTATCAACTATCCCCTGTTCCTTATCAATTTTCCATTATGAAAAAGTATTTGATAATTAAGCTGGTAATGCTTTTGCTGAATTACGGTTGTAGTTCGGACGAAGAGCTAATTGAGCCCCGAAATAGCTTTACTCGTATTTATGAAACGCAGCAGTTTTCAGATCGCTATGAGCCATTAGCCATTGTACAGACCGCCGATAGTGGCTACCTTACACTTTCTAAAACTGAACAGTGGAAAGCTCACTTATTTAAATCAAGCGACGAAGGAATAAGTCAGTGGGAAATGACATTGGGTGAGACATTAGTAAACCCGCTGCCCCACTTATTTGCGCAAGATTCTGGATTCGTTATGTTCGGAATGAACGAGCTTTCTCAAAGTTTGGAGGTATACGCCGTGAACCCTACTACCGGAACAGTGGATCAAATTAATACGATCAGCAATATTAAGTATCCGCTAGCCGCTCACCGTACCGCCGATAATGGCTGGATTTTTCTGGGGTATGATCGTGAAAGCCGAAGCAGTACGTTGCACGCTTACAATAATACTTTTGCTGAAATATGGAGTGAGTCTTACGGGGCAGAAGAAGATGTTGAAGAATATGTGATTAATCATATTGCGGGAGTTGGCTCAGCCCTCCCCTTCTTTGTAGGGACCAGTGGTAACCACGTATATTTCAATGGTTTCTATAATTATTCGTTCTCGCTAGTATTTGCTAACAAAAGCAACGGCGAAATAGCTGGTACGCTGCATGGCTACCGCGATGAATCTGTTATTAATGCTTTGCATCCTACCAGCATTGGGCAGTACGCTTTAGCCCAGAGTAAATTCGGCCAGGGTGCATTGTTATCCAACGCAACAGTTTCTGAACAAACCATTGCGGTTGGTAGTGATTTACCAACGGTTGACTTTAACGAAATTGATGAAAATGCTCGGGTAATCATTAAAGAGATCACTCAAGCAGGGCAAGAAATTATTTTGTACGGCACCCAAACCAAACGTCGCCAACTGGTTTTTTACGCTTACGCCAAAGAATCAGGCGAATTGATAAGTATTAACTATTTGGGTCAGACCAACCCGTACCTATTAGGCGATTTTACCGTAACCGGAGATGGGGGGTTAGTCGTAGCGGCCGAAACCTACGTAGCCGGAAGGTTTTCGCGCCTACAACTCTTTAAGCTATCCAAACCAGAGTTTTCCGCGTGGTTTAAGTAACAATATTAGCTCGCCAAAACTGGAGACCAGTACTTAGAAACGGAGAACTGAAAAGGGATTGCTAATTATTAAATTATCTCTTTTCCCTTCATCCTTCTCCTGTTTACCCTCAACTATTAACTATCCACCGTTTTACGATCTTCGGATTTCGGTTTTCCGTCTCCAGGTTTACCGCTTTCTTCTTCTGACTCTACCTTCACTTTCTTCTTCCGTCTGGCTTTTTGCAGAGCTTGGTCAATAATCCACTCAATCTGCCCATTGGTACTTCTAAACTCATCCGCCGCCCACTTTTCAACCGCGGCCATCATTTCCGGATTCACTCGCAAGGCAAATGCTTTCTTATTCGGCATAATACTGCTCTAACATCTCGTATACTATTTCTACTGATGTAATGTTCCGGTATTTACTACTGGAGTAGCATCTTTATCGGAGCAAAGTACCACCATGAGGTTACTCACCATACTAGCTTTCTTTTCCTCGTCCATTTCGATAATCTTCTTTTTCGACAGTTCGTCCAATGCCATCTCTACCATACTCACAGCGCCCTCTACAATTTTTTCCCGAGCAGCGACAATAGCGGTTGCTTGTTGGCGGCGGAGCATTGCGCTGGCAATTTCAGACGAATAAGCCAAATAGCCAATCCGGGCTTCAATTACTTTGATACCAGCCATCTGCAAGCGGTCGCTTAACCGGCCTTCCAATGCGCTGTTAACTTCGTCTACTCCGGAGACCAACGTTATTTCGTCAATATGATCAAAATTATCGTAGGGATACGAATTGGCTAGCTTTCGGACGGCAGCATCTGACTGTACCTTTACAAAATTTTCGTAGTCGTTAACATCAAAAGCTGCTTTGTAAGTATCTTCTACCTTCCAGACTAAGATTACACTAATCATTACTGGGTTTCCCAGTTTGTCATTTACTTTCACCCGCTCACTATCGAAATTGCGAGCGCGCAGCGAAATATTTTGACGACTAAATAATGGATTTACCCAAAAAAAGCCATTTTTCTTAACGGTTCCCTTATACTCTCCAAATAGCGTCACCACCATTGAGCCATTCGGTTGGATCATAATGAATCCTCTCAGCAGCAACATTAGCGCAGGAATAGTGATAATTGCTAATAAAGCAATATCGCTTATCATCAGAGAAAAGAAGCTAATCAAAGCAACTATTAGGGTAATTCCGGCAATGGTGTAGCCGGAAGCAGGACTAATTTCGCGCTCGTGTTTCATAGGTGTGCATATTAAAGTAATATCATTTTAATATCACTACGCTTCCTGTTCCCGAAGGTTCAAATTAAATTACAACGGAAAACAAAAAAAGTCAGACTTAGAACAAGCCTGACCTTTAAATGAGTACACACAATTAGCTCTACTT
>NZ_JBARYM010000644.1:0-4609 GCF_049647865.1 Tunicatimonas sp.
CCCCACAGTGGGGCTTTGGGTTGATAGTGGCCCTCAAACCGAGCGGTTCCTTTCTTTATAATTTCCCATTCGCCGGTTTTTTCGGGCCAAAGCATATCACCAAAACGCTCGTCGTGGTGGCAAGAGGGCCATACGTAGGCCGCTACGGTATATTCCTCGCTTTCTTGCTGAGGTACGGTATCAGCTTCAGTATCGTTCTTTTCAGCTTCAGTGCAGGAAAATGGCAACCAAGCAATAAGGATAATGAAAAGCGGAGAGGTAAGTTTGTGCATAGTTTGGTATCTCAGTATTTTATTATTCATTACTCAACGGCTAAACGCCACCAAGTGAAGCCGAACTGATTATCTCGCTTGTTCTGAATGGGTGTGGCCATACCAAAATCACCGTCGGAAAGCGGAATGATGGGAAAGCAATTGCCGAGTATTACAGAAGCTAGAATAATGTATTGAAATTTCATGGGTAGCTAATTCCCTACGGGACCTACTAGCTCAGCATCTTCCAGAATGTACATCAATTCTTCGTAGTTTTCGTCGTTTAGTTTGAGCTTGCCCCGAAAGGCTACCATTGCTTCGGTGTAGTCAACCGGATTTTTCAGGAACACTTCCATTACCGTTTCCGGCCCACCCGAACCACAGAAAAAGCAGGAGGCAATAGGCAGCGAGGAGACAATTACGTGCTCCGGTTTAAACAGTCCCTCGAACGGAATGATATAACCCGGTACGGTGACAACCTTCCCTTCTAACTCCCGCGCCTTTTCGCTAAACTCAGGTACATACAGCTCACCGTATTCGTCTTCGGTAATTTTGTAGGTGACCGCTGCCAATGCTTTCCAAACGTTGTCATTAGTAGCATCTTGGGCGGTGGCTTGGGAGAAAAAAAGTAGACTAATAATAAAGGTGGTAGCTAGAAAGAACAATTTCATAGGGAAATAAATTAGTATATGTTAGCGTGTAGGCTCGAGAGTATTAACTCATGAAATCCTGCTCAGGTTTAATTAAGTAGTTTTCGCATTACCCATTCCAACGGCCCTTGCGTATTGTATTTTAACCATACTACGGCAAATAAGATACAGCATGCGCTGAAAATTAGTGCGTATAGCGTTGAAAACTCAATAGAAAAACTGCTAAGGGGCTGAGAGGTCAACTCCTCTACAATCCCCATTCCGATCACAACATGGCCTACGTAAAAAGTCAGGGCTAACTGCCCGGTTTTGTGAAGCGCACTGATTATTGCGTGATTTTCGTATCGCTGGGCCAGTAAAATACAAGCGGAGATAATGATTACCGAAACAGAGATACCACTTATCATGTAAATTGGTAAAGGTGGCATCGGGGATGTCCCAAATATAGAGGTTAAATCCTGCTTGTCGCTATAGTTCTCCTGAGAAAGGAAATGAATCAGCCCAATTGATACCAGTTGAGTAGCGACGAAAACCAGCGAGCTTACTTTCAATGAGTTCTTTACGAATTGGTTGTCGTTTAAATCTTGCTTTCCGTACCACAATCCGAAAAATATAAAGGCGGCCCAGGGAATTACCGGATGAAAACCGTTATAAAACAGATTCCGGATAAATCCCTCGAGTGTCCAAAGATCAAGGTACTCCAGCGTTGTAAAATCCCAGCCAGTCTCGTAATCCAGGAGCGTCATCAATAGTGGATAGAGCAAAATTAATCCTATCGTGGCAATCAGAATTTGTTGAGGACGTTTATTTATTAGCCAAACGGTAAGAATCATGTAAACGCCGTAGAAGTGTAGAATATCAGCGGGCCAAATCCAGATATACGATAACCCAACGACGAAGAGGAAGGCAGCACGAAGCATAATCTTCTTTCGTATTATATTTAACTTCTCACGATCCTGATTTTTGATCGCAGAGTTACTTATCAACGCCAGTCCAACTCCAGCTAAAACAACGAAAGTTGCGGCTGCTTTTCCGTCAAAAAGGTGAGAAATGTTTCTAAGCCAATTACTACCACTTTCACCGAAGACGATTCTGAAGTTGACAATAATCATCCCCATAACGGCCAAAGCCCGAGCTACATCAATACCTACTATTCGCTTTTTCACTTTCTGTTAGAGTGAGACGAAGGAACTACTGTTTCGCAGAGTAACAACTAATGGACAACGTTTGCCGCATAGAGCGCCGCTACGGTTTTTACGGTATGGTCAATATCCTCCGGGGTATTATGACGACTAAACGAGAAGCGTACGGCACCGCGCTGCGGATCACAATTCAGTGCTCGTAGCACATGCGAACCGGACTGGGCTCCACTGGAACAAGCTGAACCACCCGAAGCTGAAATCTGCTGAAGATCCAGATTAAACAATAACATACTATTGTCTTCTGACGGAGGTAAGCTGACGTTCAATACCGTGTATAGACTACTATCCTGGTCATCGGACCGGCCATTAAACTGTACACCTGGAACCTGCTCACGTAAGCCATCAATCATTCGCTGTTTCAGGGTGCGAATGTGCTGGGCATGTTCCTCCATATTGGCGTAACTTAGTTCCAAGGCTTTGGCCAAACCGACGATTCCGTACAGGTTTTCGGTGCCGCCCCGCATATTGCGTTCCTGACTACCCCCGTGCAGTAGTGGGCAGATTTTATGGCCCTTAGCAATGTACAGCACTCCCACTCCCTTCGGGCCGTGAAATTTGTGCGCCGCTCCGACAATGCAGTGTACCGGAATTTCTTTCAGATTGAGTGGATAGTGGGCCATCGTTTGCACGGTGTCCGAATGAAAGATCGCATTATGTTCCTTACACAATTCTCCCACTCGTTGAATATTGGTCAAATTTCCGATTTCATTATTACCGTGCATCAGGGAAACCAGTGCCCGCTCCGGTTGCTGGAGCAATTCTTCTAAATGATTGAAATCTATATTTCCGCGAATATCAAACTCCACCCAGTCAAGCTGGATTTTCTGCTGTTGTTCTAATTCCTGTAGCGTATGTAGTACCGCGTGGTGTTCCAGACGGGAAGAAATTACTCGTTTGATATTATGAGAATCTATTGAACAACGAATGGCTGTATTGTCCGCTTCCGTACCTCCCGAAGTGAAGAATATTTCGGAAGGAGTAACGTTCAGCAGTTCGGCTACTTTCTTACGAGCCTGCTCAATGGCTGCCCGGGTTTGTCGTCCGTGTGCATGAGTAGAAGAGGGATTACCGTAGTGATCGGTCATGTAGGGAAGCATTGCTTCTAAAACAGCGGGATCAAGCGCGGTAGTAGCCGCATTGTCTAAGTAGACGGGCATAAATTCAATAATTAGGTAGTAGACTCGCAAAATACGTTAACAACGGGCGAGTTTGCAAGTATTCGCCATCCGGTAATGTAGTAAAGCGTATTGTCCCGGCTAATAGAATAGATACACTAACTGTCGCTCTTCTAGGCTGGAAAACATTCCTAAGTTAGAGTATCAAGACATCTAGCTTTACTTCGGCTACGGTAGCTTCTAACCAAGTTTAACTATCCTCCTTCATTTACTTTTACACGCTTATTCATCCGGCTCGGACGCAAATACTGTAACGAGGCATAGGAAGCCAAAAAGCCTGAGAATGCACCTTCCATTACGATCGTTAGCGCAACTACAAAGGGATTCAGAAACTCGCCAAAGGGTTCCTCCTCCTTGATCTCAACCATGAATTCTGGTACCAGTACGGTTACGTATAAAAAAACGAGCAACGCAAAGGAGACCGCTCCGATAACAGAAGTAAGGATGCCCAACTGAATTCCCGCTAAATAGGGAAGTTGGCCGTCGTTTTGCTTCTTGTACGTAGTTAAAGCAGTATAGACAAAGCTAAATAGTATAATAAGATTTAAAGCGCGTAGCTCAAGATGGTGTTCTAAACCAAACGCTTTCATTAAAAAAAAGTAGCCAACCAAGGCCAGCATCATGAGTATACCGTTTCTTATAGCTATTTTTTGTATCTCCGGCGACTTTCCATTCTCTTCCATAACGTTTAATTTTTTGGGTGTATCTGTTAAACAAGATAATTGGCAACTTGTTATCGGAAGTACTTAATCTATTTATGCTAACACTTTTGTGAGTAAGTGAGAAAGGCTGGTTACCTCTATATTTTTGGCCATCGGGTAGGTATCGGATTGGGGTGTGATAATATATAATTTCTCAATACCTAAATCTTGCATAGCGATGTACGTACCTTTGCTTACTGAAGGATCACTGCTAAACTTTATTTCTGCGGCAAGAAGCCACTGATCATTCCGACGTACCAGTAAGTCTATCTCAGCTCCGTCCTGGGTGCGGTAATAGTATATCTCATCATCAGACCGTAGTAATGAGATAATTTGATGAATGACAAAGCTTTCCCACGAGTTCCCTAATATGACGTGACCTAAAAGTGTATCTAAGGAGCTAATACCTAGTAGATAATGGTGCATTCCCGAATCCCGTAAATAGATTTTAGGAGATTTCACCAAACGCTTTTTAATGTTAACATACCAAGGAGAAATTAATGAAATTAAGAATGCATTGGTAAGAAAGCCAAGATAGGTTTTGACAGTAGGTACCGTTAAACCCAGCGATTTAGCGTAAGTACTGTAATTTAACACATTGCCGTGAGCGGAGGCAATCATACGAAGTAG
>NZ_JBARYM010000645.1:0-3207 GCF_049647865.1 Tunicatimonas sp.
GTATACGACAAGAAATTTGTGTTTATGCCCGATAGTGTAACTGACGAAAATTTTCGGTATATAGATTTGCTGAATATGGAAGGTGTTCTTCACGCTTAAAAGCAAAACCTAATTTTTTAACTATGAACCAAGTACCTATTATGTTAGGTATCGATGTGGGTACTACCAGCGTAAAGGTGCTGGCCGCCGATATTGAAGGAAAAAACATCTGTGCCGAAGATGCTTCCTACTCTTTACACCAGCCCCAGGATGGTTACCGGGAACAAGACCCCCGAGAAATACTAGAAGCCGTACACCGAACGGTGAAGGCTGTTCTGGAGCAATTGAACGAGCCAATAGCGGGAGTAAGCTTTAGCACAGCCATGCATAGTTTACTTGCAGTAGACAAGGACGGAAATTCAATTACACCTATGCTCACTTGGGCCGATACTCGCAGCCAAGCGTATGCCGAAGAGCTTCGCAGTTCTTCACTGGGTGATGTTATTTATCAGAAAGGTGGTGCTCCAATACATGCAATGCTGCCACTCTGCAAGATTGCTTGGCTGCGCGATCATCAGCCGAATATTTTTAAGCAGGCGTATAAATTCTTGTCATTCAAAGAATGGCTGCTTTATCAGTGGTTAGGCGAGTACGTAGTAGATTATTCTATGGCTACGGCTACCGGACTATTCAATCAGAAGACGTTAGGTTGGAACGAAGATGCTTTGGCTTTTGCCAGGATTGATTCTGAGCAGTTATCTAAGCCGGTTCCTACTACTTATGTGCTACAAGGGCTTAACAAAAAGGTAGCAGAAGCAACGGGCTTGCCAGCGGATATTCCTATCGTGATGGGAGCTAGTGACGGTTGTTTAGCGAACTTGTACGCTAGTGGGTTGAATCCCCGCGAGGCAACCCTATCGCTCGGTACCAGCGGGGCAATTCGTCTTATTTCTCGTAATACCACCCCCGATAAAGAGATGCGGATTTTCAACTATCTGCTTACCGAAGACCATCATGTATTGGGTGGACCAACCAACAATGGTGGCATCATTTTAAACTGGTTACATGAGAACCTATACCAAGGCAAGTGCTCTTACGAAGAAGTGCTAACCAAAGCTGCCCATGTTGAACCAGGAACCGACCGATTGGTTTGTTTACCTTATTTTCATGGCGAGCGAGCACCTTTCTGGAATGAGCGTATTCAGGGTGGGTATTTTGGCGTAGACCCAGATCACAAGGTAGATTATTTTGCCCGAGCGGCCTTAGAGGGAGTGATATATAACATGTACAGCATTGGTCAGGGATTAGAAGATGCTGCTGGAAGCTTCGACGCCATTTGGGCCGACGGGGGCGTAACTCGCTCTGATTTTATGGTACAGCTAATTGCCGATATATTTAGTAAGCCCGTGTACGTAGCCGAAAGTCACCACGGAGTGGCCGAAGGAGCTATTATGCTAGGTAGTTATGCTTTGGGTTTAGTAGACTCTCTAGAAGACGTAGTGAAGAATACAAAAAAAGAAAAGGAGTTCATCCCTAATTTAGCGCTTCAAGAAGTTTACCAAGATCAGTACGCGCGGTTTCGTGAATGGGGAAAAGTAGTAAATCAGAAAACTACAAAATCATAAGAGGTGAATATTGCCATCCGATACAATTTCTAGTAGCTGCTTTACCTCATCGGCTTTCTCAAATTCATCTAGCTTCTCAAACGATACGGTTAGATTACGTAGTACCCGACGGATAATATCAATATTCTGGCAGGGTTGATAAAACATATCGTCGGGCGAAAGCTTCAACTGCTTAATATAGTTGTCGATATCCTCCTTCTTAAAAATAAGCCCGCGACTAAAAGCATTAATGTAAAATTGAAGACCATCCTGTTTGAAGGTAAGAATAAACAGACTAGGCAAATTTACGCCGTACACTGGCATTTTAAGGCGTTGAGCTACCAGCATATAGACTACGCAGAGCGAAATAGGATTCCCCTTTTTCGTTTCTAGCACCCGATTAATCATGGAATTAGCGGGAGAATGGAAGTTTTTCGTGTTCGCCCGAAACTTTAACTTGCTAAACAGAACACTATTCAGGATGCGTACTTGATCGTACGGATGAACCTCCGCTTTAAACTCCAGCCAGCTATCGTAGTAAATTTGCTGAAGGCTCTCTTGAGTATTTTCTAACGATAAATCAGGGTATTGATACGTGGCGATAATCCACATACCTTCCATTAAATCTTGTTCAGAGCTATTGTACCACTTGCTCAAGCGATCTTTTAGTGACTCAAACTGGAGCGTGTGAATGAGATCTTCTAACCGCCGTTGCACATTAGGATCAAAATTCTTTTCCCATTCTTGTTCCAGAAGAGGAATAATAGGATTTCCGTAAGAGATAATTCTTTCTTCTACGTGAGTGAGTACTTCGTAATCTTCGTCATCTAGCAGAGCTACTAACGCTTTAAGCTCTCGGTCATTCATCCAAAAACAATTATAATCCTGGAAACATTTTGTAGGCGAAACCCAAAAATACGCCTACTTGAGCTAACCAGAAAATTACTACCGTCCAAAGTATACTAGCCTTTGATTTTTCTATCTGAATTTCTAATTTAGCTATATCCTCTTTAGTAGCTAGGTTTTGTAACTGCATTTCCTTCTGAAGTCCAATAAATTCTCCAGCGTCCTCATCGGAAAAATTATACTTTTTGAGAAGCTTATAGAATCTAATTTCTGTCGTTTCCATGCTAATTGAAGCCTTAAAGTCTTTCTTAAAAATAAGGAAATCACGAACAAATTACAATCTAGCATTAGTTAATTCTCACAAATATGCTAGCTAATCTTGGGGTTGAGAAGCAGTAGATTTATCCTATTCTTCTTCCTCCTTCTTGTCTTTATCTTTTCCGCCCCCGAATATAGAAAAGTGTACGTAGCGCTTGGGGTTTTCTTGTATATCAATCATCAATAGATCTAAATCCCGAGTTGCGCTATTTAGATTGGTGTAGAGCGAATCATTATTAAGCAGTTTGCCCAGCGAGCCTTCACCTTCATTCATCTTCGTGGTAATTTCATTTAAATTTTGAGCCACCAGTTCCAACTTTTGTAGGGTAGATTGCACCTGAAGGCTATCTACCTTTTGGTTTAGCTTAGTAAGCAACGGGCCAATGCCGTTCTCTTGATCGCTCAACTGCCGAGTGAGCATTTCAACATTAGCTAAAGTAGCATTCAAACGGCGTTCATT
>NZ_JBARYM010000646.1:0-6028 GCF_049647865.1 Tunicatimonas sp.
GCCTAAACATATAAATACTAGGCCTCCGATAATTTCTAGTACTTCACCTTCTACAACTTTTCGTTGACTACAGAACTTCCTTGTATTGCATTTTATGTAACTGAGTGTAATATCCATCCAGCGTTAGCAACTCATCGTGCGTACCTCGCTCCTTAATTTCGCCGTGATCGAGTACTAGAATCTGGTCAGCATTCTGAATAGTAGATAACCGGTGAGCAATGACAATAGCCGTTCGGCCTTTCATCAGGCGGGTGATCGCCTCTTGAATTAACTCTTCAGTTTCGGTATCTACCGATGAAGTAGCTTCATCCAAAATAATAATTTCAGGATTGTACACCATCGCTCGTACAAAAGAAATAAGCTGCCGTTGCCCTACCGAGAGGGTGGCGCCTCGCTCCTGTACATTATAGTCAAGCCCGCCGGGTAAACGTTCAATAAATTTGCGAGCACCTACTAGCTCGGCAGCTTCAACTACTTTTTCGTGGCTGATATCGGTGTTACCTAGCGTAATATTTTTCTTAATAGTATCGGAAAACAAAAATACATCCTGAAGTACCACTCCGATGTGGCGACGCAGTACATCCAAATCGTAATCCTTTACTTCTACTCCGTCAATGAGAATTTCGCCCCGCTTAATATCGTAGAAGCGACTAAGCAAATTGATGATAGAAGATTTACCAGCTCCGGTAGCCCCTACTAATGCCAACGTTTCCCCGGGTTTCACTTCAAAATTAATATCCTTCAGCACGTAGTCACGCTCGTTGTAGGCAAACCACACATTTTTGAATTGCACGTGCCCCTCGAGATGGTCTTTGGTATGATGCCCGTTATCGTCGATATGTTCGGTATTATCTAGTAGGTTAAGAATGCGCGACGAGCTAACAATACCCAATTGCAACGTATTAAAGCGGTCGGCAATTTGCCGGATGGGCCGGAAGAACATATTGATGTACATAATAAAGGCAATCAGTACACCAATAGTCACCTCTTCGTGTAGCACTCCGCGTGCGCCGTACCACACTAGCAAGCCAATACCCGTGGCCTGAATAATTTCGGCCACTGGAAAGTAAATCGAGTAATACATCACCGACCGAAGGTGCGCCTGCTTGTGCTCATCGTTAATTTCACGAAAGCGTTCGTACTCCCGCTGCTCACTGCTAAAAATCTGCACAATACTCATTCCCGTAATATGCTCCTGCACAAAGGAGTTCAGATTAGAAACCGCGTTGCGCACTTCGTTAAAGGCAACTTTTACCTTCTCCTTGAATACATAGGTGCTCAGAATGAGCAGCGGCAAGGTTGATAGGCTCACTAGCGTGAGCTCCCAATCAATGTAAAACATCACTCCCAGAATTACTACGATCTGGAGAATATCACCAATAATGGCGGCTACGCCTTGACTAAAAATATCAGAAAGGGTTTCAATATCGGAGATGTTACGAGTAACTAATCGCCCAATGGGAGTACGATCAAAAAACCGAAGGCGCAGACTGAGTAAGTGACGATACAGTTTTACCCGAATGTCTCGCACGACGCTTTGCCCAATCCAACCCGAAAGATAGGTATGAAGATACTGCACAATTCCCTGCACTACAATCAGCCCAATAAGCAGGATCACCATATTGATTAGCCCTTGGTAGTCGTCAACCAGAATATACTCGTCAATTGCTTTTTGTATCAGAAAGGGCACCGCTGGGGCCAGTAATGCAATTAGCACAGTAAGAAATACCAGTGAGTAGAACCGACCAATATAGGGTTGTATGTACTGGAAAATTCGTTTTAGTACTTGAGTGTCGATAATATCGCCACTGTTAATTTTTTCTTTATCCATAGTAAGCGTTAAATGTGCTCGCGGAAAATATCATCCGGATAAGTCACTTCGGTCAGAAACAAACCGCAGGCATCGACTGAACGACCGGCCTGTCGGCGATCCTGGCTAGCAACAATAGTAGCAAAGTCAGTCAAACTAGTTGTTTGAGTTCCAATATCCAGCATGGTGCCAACCACCGTTCGAACCATACCTCGTAAAAAGCGATTGGCTGAAATGGAGAAGACTAATCGGTCTTTTTCTAATACGTGCCAATCGGCCCGAAAGATATGGCAATCGTAGGTAGTGTTTTGTGTTTTGCCTTTGCTAAAGCAGGCGTAATTTTGTTTCTTGCGCTCAGTTAGCCATTGAGCCGCTTCGTTCATCAAATCCACATCTATTTTTGTAGAGAATAAATAACTTAATCCGTTTAGAAACGGATTTTTTTTCTGATGAATAAAGTACTGATAGCTACGACGGACAGCACTAAAGCGAGCGTGGGCTTCGTCGGTTACCGCTACTAACTCGGTGATGCTAATATCGTGAGGAAGCACTGCGTTAAGTTTATGAAGATGTTCTTTTTCGTTTAATAATTGATTGCAGTTGAAATGAGCAACTTGCCCCTGGGCGTGTACTCCGGTGTCAGTTCGCCCGCTACCTACTGTAGCGATCGGCTCTCGTAAGATTAGTGATAGTGCCTCATTGAGCACCTGCTGTATCGAAAGGGCGTTTTGCTGAATTTGCCACCCATGATAAGCTGCGCCCTGGTACTTGAGCGTTAAAAAGTAGCGCATCAGATCAGTTTCATCGTGAAAATTATAAGAGGTAAAGATAGCAGATTACGTATTTGTTAAGAACACCGGCATACCTTAATAATGATTTTTATCATAAAATTCTGTAAGTTAGGCACTTAGCTATTTTCGGTTAAATAATAGGATTAATCGCGAGTATAAAAATTTAACAATAGTTTCATCCTTATTTGATAACATCTTGTTTTTTATATCCTTACTTTCAGGAATTCTATTAGTCGAGAGAAGGTTACCAAGAAAATAGATCTTTTTGTCTAAAGAAGTAAGCAAAGTGAGCGTTTTAGAGCAAAGGCATACGGTTAGCCAGTGGCAATCGGTAGGAAAGTACCTATCGGTGTTAGGGGCAATCATTGTGTTTATGCTTTCTATCAATTTACTCAGCTACTCGTTTCAAGGTTTGCGAGAAGAAATCGCTTCCTTAATTCTTTCGGTTACCATGAACCCATTTATTGGGTTGTTTATTGGATTGTTACTTACGGCAGTTATTCAAAGTAGTTCAATCAGTACCTCAATGGTGGTGGCTTTAGTAGGTTCCGGAACAATCAGTTTATCGGCAGCAGTGCCGCTCATTATGGGCGCAAACGTAGGCACTACGCTTACCAGTACTATAATATCGCTAAGTTTTATTACTCATAGGCGGGCCTTTCGTAAGGCGATAAGTGCGGGCGTAGTTCACGATATTTACAATATCATGCTAGTGATACTTCTTTTCCCATTGGAGTATTATTATCAGGGCCTTTCCCGCACTAGCATATGGTTAGTAAATACTTTAGGAATAGCTGACCCAGAAGCTACCAGCGAGTTGGTGTACCTGGGTTCTTTTTCTGCTAATGGTATTGATGAATCTTTTGTGAATGTTGTTGGTAGCCATTGGCTAGTACTAGTGTTGGCCTGTAGCATGCTCTTCTTCTCTATCAAATATATTTCTAATGTTATCTCTAAGTCACTTATTGGGGAGTCTAAAGACAAACTGAAGAAGTACATATTTACCAATCCGTACAAGTCTTTCCTCTGGGGCGGGGGGCTTACGGCTGCCGTGCAGTCTAGCTCAATCACTACTTCGCTCATTATTCCTTTAGTAGCAACCAATAAAGTTTCTTTAGCAAAATCGTTTCCTTTTATTATTGGAGCTAATATAGGAACCACCATCACCGCACTGATTGCCTCGTTTTTCGCTACTGAGGTAGCGGTAAGTATTGCTATTGTTCACCTGCTGTTCAATTCATTAGGAGTACTTCTTTTTCTGCCTATTGCTTCTATCCGCCGCATTCCAATAGGAGTGGCTGCTCTTTTTGGCCGGCTTACCCTTCGCCATCGCCTGTATGGCTTCCTCTATATTGTACTCATGTTCTTTATTATCCCGTTTCTTCTTATCTACTTCAATCAATAGCTGGTTAAAGTTATAGAGCTATACAAGTTTAAATTGTTAGTCTTATTAGAAACTCGTTGCGAAACTGCTCAAGGCTGACTATCTTGAGTTTTTTATCACTTTTTTACATAACTACCTATGGCCAAGCATTCTGCCCAAGATACTTTTGAAGCTCAGAAAGAAAAAATCCAGGAGATCATTGAAAAACTAGCCGTTCAGTTTGATCTGGACGAAGAAGATCTTGGTACAATCAAAGAGTGGGGCACAGCACTGTTAGTAACCGGCGTATCGGTCTACATTGTCTACCAACTGATTCAGCGGTTGCTAGGATCGGATCAGGAAGAAGAGGAAGATGATGATATTGCCGACCGTACCTCAGCGTTTGCCGAGATGCTGAAAAAGCAAGCAGGTTTAATTCTTCTTGCAGTAGCTCGCAGCCAGCTTAAGCGGATATTCCGCTAAACATCACCCGGAATGTCCGGCCTGTATCTAGCATTACTTCGGCGGCACCAGCAGAAGAGGAAAGCACTAGCCGTCTTCGTTGATCCTGATCAACTAAATGAAACCGCAGATACGCTTCGTCTCATTAGCTTAGGAGTGAAGTATCAGATTGACTACTTTCTGATAGGCGGTAGCTTGATTACGACTAACAATTTGGGAGAAGTTATTCGCACGGTGAAGGACGAATGCGATATTCCGGTGATTCTCTTCCCGGGTAGCAATCTGTACATAGAATCTAGTGCAGACGCTATCTTGCTCCTTTCAATTATCTCGGGGCGTAATCCGGATTTACTCATTGGGCAGCATGTAGTGGCAGCACCAGTGCTAAAGCGTAGTCCGCTCGAAATTATGGCAACCGGCTATATTTTGGTGAATACAGGAAGTATTGCTTCCACCACTTATCTTAGTCACACTACGCCTATTCCGCACGATAAAGCTTCGGTAGCTGCTTGCACCGCAATGGCTGGCGAAATGCTCGGACTAAAACTGATCTACTTGGATGCCGGAACCGAGGCCGAGCGAGCGATTGACCCTAAAATGATTAGCGCAGTTCGGAAGTCGGTAGACATCCCCCTAATTGTTGGTGGTGGAATCAACAATCGCTATCAGGCGAGCCGTGCTTACGAAGCGGGGGCCGATCTGCTTGTAATCAATGGCGTAGAACACACTTCTGAAAATAATCTTCCCGAAATAGCTGAAGTGGTTCAACAGTTGAATAAGGAAAAACTAGAGTGATTTGACAGTTCGATGGCTCAATCGTTGAATTGCTGATTGTTCTCTGTCACTAGTTGAGAAAAATAGCTCCCAGCTCCCAGCTCTTTTCGGACTCCGGTTTTCAGTTTCCCGCCTTTTGTAAAAAAAGTTCTTTCTCGCTGTAACCTTTCCATTTTCCTGAGGTTTTCCCGTCCAAAAAGCTACCAAACTTGAATTCTTACTCCGACAATGCTCTGATGCTGAAAGTTAAAGCAGGACAGCGCGATGCGATGGGTTTACTCTTTGAGCGTTACCACCGCCGCTTGTTTGGCTACTACTATCAGCTTTCGCAGGAAGCCGAGCTTAGTGAAGATTTAGTACAAAACACTTTTTACCGCATGTTAAAGTACGCACATACTTACCGAGGAGAAGGAGAATTTATTACCTGGATGTTTCATTTAGCCCGTAATGTGTGGGCCGATCATTACAAAAAACAGCAGTGCCTGCCTACCGAAGAGATAAACCAAGTAATATCGCTTTCAGAAGCAGAAGAAACCGAAACAGAAGACCAACTTACGCAGCTTCGGCAAGCTATTCAGCTTCTTAAGACCGAACGTAAAGAAGTACTGCTGCTTAGCCGCTATCAGGGCTTGCGCTACCAGGAGATTGCCCAGCTACTTAACTGCTCGGAAGCGAATGTGAAGGTGCGGGTTTTCCGGGCCATTCAGGATTTACGCCAAATTTTTCGCCAACTGGAACAGCAACTATGAAAGAACAGTACACGCTATTGATTATGGATTATTTGGAAGGCCGCTGGGACGATCAGAAGGAAACGCAGCTCCAGCAATT
>NZ_JBARYM010000647.1:0-2337 GCF_049647865.1 Tunicatimonas sp.
CCATAACACTGTACATCTATGTCCGAATACGGACAGTTTTGCACGGTTTCGTACAATTCGCTAGAGTATTTGTGCCTTTGTTAAGGTAAAAAAACGCTTGGCATATAACTTGCACCACTGCTGAGCAACTGACCGCTCACGATATGCTCATAACTGGCACGATACCGAACCATCTACTCTGGCGTGTTTACTATTGGTTCATCCGCAGCAAGCTAACAAC
The DNA here is from genome assembly GCF_049647865.1 of Tunicatimonas sp. Lineage (NCBI taxonomy): Bacteria > Pseudomonadati > Bacteroidota > Cytophagia > Cytophagales > Catalimonadaceae > Tunicatimonas > Tunicatimonas sp. Next base: position 221 of record NZ_JBARYM010000647.1, read on the forward strand.
GAATGGGTCGCCACCTGCGGCTGCTCAATCTGCTTCATCACCCGAATCTTCAGTAGAAAATTATTTCCGCACCTACTACGGTCTACTTTGCCAAACAGTGTATAAGATGGTGCGAAGTTCCGCGGTTGCGGAGGATATCGTGCAGGATGTATTTCTAAAGGTTTGGAATAATCGCACTCAACTAGACGAACAAAAGTCAGTGAAAGCCTATTTGTATCGAGCAGCGATCAACACCACACTTAACTACTTAGAGAAGGCAAAATCCCAAACGGCCCTAAGCGACGAGTACGAGAATCAGGTAGGAATTAATACTACTGATGAATCGGTTGCTTACCAGGAAACGGAACAGCGTATTCAGGCGGCCATTGATACGCTTCCTCCCAAATGTAAAGTGGTATTTACCTTAAGTAGATTTGAGGATCAGAGCTACGCGGAGATTGCCAAAACCCTGAGTATCTCAGTAAAATCAGTAGAGAAGCACATGGGCAAAGCCCTCAAAATCTTACGGGAACAACTCAAAGATTACTTTCAATCAACTTTTTAAATTTTTTTCTGCGGCAAGGTAGGGTACCCCGCTACTTATCGGTAATAGTAATAGTTAGTACGAAAGATGGGAAAGTCCAATGACGATATCTGGACATTAGTTGCCAAACAAATTACGGGTAAACTAACCGAAGAAGAAGCTAAGCAATTAGCCGACTATCAACAGGAGCGTCCGGAAAACCAGACTACCGTTGAGCAGACGAAAGAATTGTGGCAAGCGAGTAAGCGCAGCGAACCATTTTACGAGCCAAATGTAGAAGAAGGCTGGCAGCGATTTGTGTTCCGACGGGATCAACAGTCAATGAATAGATTGGTTGGTACGAACACGAGCATGAACGGGGCTGATCATACCAAATCGCGCAGCTTGGTTTGGTGGGGTGGAATTGCGGCATCTCTGGCTTTGCTGCTAACCATTGGTTGGCTTTGGCAAAGTGGAGCTTCTGAAACCGGCTGGCAGGAATTTGCTACGGCTGAGGAAGAAACATTGCAACTAATGTTGCCCGATAGTAGTGAGGTTTGGCTTAATGGACAAAGTACACTGCGCTACGCGGATAACTTTAATACAGAGAACCGTACCGTGTTTCTGGAAGGAGAAGCCTTCTTTGAAGTAAAAGAAGCCGAAGGTCGAAGGTTTACGATCTTCAGTGGATCAGCTAAAACCGAAGTAATTGGTACTTCATTCAACCTGCGGGCGTACCCCGAAGAGGCCGTAGCCGTGCAGGTGGTAACCGGACGAGTAGCCTTTTCCCCGGCTAACCAAGATGATGCTGTTTTTTTGGAACCCGGTGAGGAAGCCGTACTAACTGAACGCGCGAAAACAGCCCAAAAACAGGAAATTATAAACCCTAATTTTCGAGCTTGGCAAAACGGAGTATTGATTTTCAACAATACAAATCTACGGCAAATTGCTCGTCAGATGGAAGAGCAATTTGGAATTACGGTGGAACTAGCGGAACCGTCATTGGCTAACTGTCGCTACACCGCTACCTTTGAAAATGCCTCTCCCGAAGCTGTATTAACAACCCTTTCGGCTATTGGCAATGTATCGTACCAACAGCAAGGCAACCGCTATATTTTAACTGGACCCGGTTGTCAGGAGTAATCTTTAGAACGTAAAAACTAAAAAAATAATGACCGCTTCAATACACTCTCTAACCGGAGGGCTGCTACTACTATGCTTTAGCAGTTTATATCCTCCCCAAACCGATATTCTTCAACAAAAGGTGTCGGTCACCTACCAGAATGCTTCATTGCAGGAAGTACTGACCGATTTGCAGGAGCAATACGGGCTAAAATTCGCTTACCTCAACAATGAGTTACCGGTTGAGCAGTTGGTAACGCTAAGCTTTCAGAATGTTCCCTTGAGCCAGGTACTTGATACTGCCCTTAGCAATACGTCTTTATCGTATCAATTGGTGAACGGCCAAATTGTGCTAAAAAAGGATACTGAAAAGACCGAGCAATCCGTCGCGAAACCAGAAATAGAAGAAACATCTAAATCCAATTCCTCATCCAACGCAGAAAAATCAGACAAGCAAGTATCAACTGCGGGAGCATCTGCCTCTACCGAAGAC
>NZ_JBARYM010000648.1:0-4760 GCF_049647865.1 Tunicatimonas sp.
CAGTAATCCTGCTCCCAACGTTTCGTCGTAGCCTAAATTGCCGGCTAAATTACTAACATCTTTGGCAGATAGGCGCATAATTTCCATTACCTGTCGGGCACTTACATCCGGATATTTTGACCGAACCAAAGCTGCTGCTCCCGCCACCATTGGGGCGGCAAAAGAAGAACCTGACCCGTCACCAAAACCATCGCCGTTTTTAGTGGTATAAATGCCACTGCCCGGAGCTACTAAATCTACTGTGTAGCTTGAAGTGGTATTTGATACCCGATTTCCTTCATTATCTGCTATGGCCACCGAAAGCACATTGTTGAAAGCCGCGGGGTAAAAATCCTCCTGCTTTCCGCTATTACCTGCCGCAGCCACAACTACCGCATCTTTTTCTAAGACGGCATAGTTGATCATATCTTGCCCAAACGCCGAATAAGCATTGGCCCCACCCCACGACAAATTAATTACCTTACAACCCTGATCAGCCGCATAAGCAATAGCTTCGTAGCCAAATCCGAACTTTCCATCTTCAGAACGAAATATTTTAATGGGCATATAAGAGGCATTAAAACCCAAACCAGCCATTCCCACCCGATTGTTAGTACTAGCACTTCCTACCCCAATCACCATTGTTCCGTGAGGATCTTTGTCAGCCGTGGGGTCATTGTCATTGTTGGCAAAATCCCAGCCTACGTAGTTGTCCACGTACCCATCGCCATCGTCATCTAGGCCATTGATCGGATCATCTTCGTTACGGTAGAGATTATCAGTTAAATCCTGATGGCCAAATTCCACCCCTGTATCCAGATAGCCAATAAGCATATCAGAACTACTCCGCTCAATTGCCCAAGCTTCGTAGGCTTGTACTGCTTCCAAATAGCTTTGCTCACCTCTTTTAGTAGCTTCGGGGTCATTGGGAATATATTCGTTCAGTGGTTTTAATAAGTAATAAGGTTCAGCGTAAACCACCTCATCTAGTTGCAATAGTTGGTTAATGGTAGCTACCACATCTTGCTCAGTGTGAAGGCGGTAAATTTTAGCCGTTGGTTCCTGGCGTGCTAATGGACTCACTTTAGATACCTGCTTAAGCACCGAAGTAATCTGGCGAGCTTGGGTGATATTCTTCACCTGCTGTATCACTGATGGTGGGGATACTACGGTGCGAGCGTTAGGATTATTTTGAGAACGTATCTTCAGGACAATCTCACCTGGCAAGTAATCTTTCTCCGAGATTCCTGCGGGTAGACGAAAAGTTCGAGACTGTGCTTGAGCACACTCGAGCTTTACTAGAGTGAAAATAATAAAGAAAAGAAAAAAGAGTAAGCGATAGCCAACTCGCCAGAAAATCGTCATAACCTGCTACTGCATTGCTTCCCCTCTCTACTAGCGAAAATTGGGTCAGTAATGCCCAGCAGGGCTGGCTCTTTACGTCATATACTACACATGACACATTTGGCGATAAAATGAAGTGTTCGAGTGTTCGAGTGTTCGAGTGTTCGAGTGTTCGAGTGTTCAAGGTTACTTCATTTGAAAGTATGAATACAAGAACACATAAACTTAACTTCTTTTATCAAGGGAAGATACCGCGGGCGACGTAGGCCGTAGAAATTTTCTCCATTGCACTAATGAAGGAAGCTATTCGCAAACTACCGGTTTCTTTGGTCTTCATAATCTCCCAAATGGTGTAGTAAGCGTTTATCATGGTTTCCTCCAGGCCCGAGTTGACAATATCAATCTCGCCAGCCCCTCTTACTAGCGAATTCTTCTGGGTTTCCGAAAGTTGGTGACCAGAGATTTCCTCCATTGCCGTTACCATGCCTCGGTTGGTTAGCTCCTCGTAGCGTTTATCCATACGACCGAAAGCTACATGCGATAGGTTCTTTAGCCACTCAAAATAAGATACAGTAACTCCACCGGCGTTCAAGTAGAAATCGGGCAGTATGCGTAGTCCCCGCTCCTGAAGTATATTAGCCGCTTCGGTAGTTACCGGACCATTGGCCGCTTCGCCAACAATTTTGGCTTTAATGCCCGGAGCATTCTCGGCAGTTATCTGGTTTTCCAGCGCAGCAGGTATCAAAATGTCGCACTCGTACTCCAGTAACTCAATAGAATTTTGAATATTCTTAGCGTTTTTATAGTTAAGAATTGAGCCTTTCTCCTGCTTCAATTGATGTACTTCCTCTACATCTAAACCATTGGGGTCATAAATACCACCATTGTACTCGGCAATTCCGGTGATGATTGCTCCACCTTCTTGTAAGTATTTAGCGGAATAGTAGCCTACGTTGCCGAGTCCCTGAATGATAATCCGCTTACCTTCCAGACCGGGCGTTAGACCTAGGCTCTTCATATCCTCGGCAACATCTACAGCGGTGCGAATACCATAAAAAACTCCACGCCCGGTAGCTTCGGTTCGCCCCCGAATTCCGTGCAGCGTTATAGGTTTTCCAGTAACACAAGCCAGAGCATTCAGCTCACCGTTGTTCATAGCCGCATAGGTATCAGCGATCCAAGCCATTTCCCGAGCACCAGTTCCGTAGTCCGGGGCGGGCACATCTTGAGCTGGGCTAATAAAGTTCTTACGGATAAGCTCAGTGGTATACCGTCGGGTGATTTTTTCCAGTTCGTTTTCGCTGTATTTACGGGTATCAATCTTTACTCCTCCTTTGGCTCCGCCAAATGGCACATCTACTAGCGCACACTTATAGCTCATCAGTGCAGCTAGTGCTTTCACCTCATCTTCATTCACCGCCATGCTGTAGCGGATACCACCCTTCACTGGGAGACGATGATGCGAATGCTGCACCCGATACGCCTCAATTACTTCGTAATGCCCGTTATCCAACTTCACCGGAAAGTTCATCTGGTATACGCTGTTACATTCTTTGATCTGTTCTAAAAGTCCTTGGGGTAATTCTAGGTAACCAGCGGCTTGGTTCACAAACTGGTTAACATTGTCGAAAAAGCTGTAATTCTCCATGATATGTTGATTAGTTGGATTAATGTAGCGGGGGGCCGGGAGCACAGTGCGGGGAGTTGATCAAACAATTTGCCCTAAGCTCCCCGCCCCTTGCACCTCGCCATTAAGGTAGATAAAAATCAAAGACTATACCGCGCATACAGCGAAAATGTTTCTTAGGACAGCGCTGGTAGCCTATTTTTGAGCAAGGCCGACAACTGACCCGATTGTTTTCTAACACTGTAAATTTGGTGCGGTAGGGGTACATACCAAACGAAGGAATGGTATTCCCCCAAATACAAAAAATATTCTTCTTAAACGCAGCAGCAATATGCATTAGTCCTGTATCATGTGTAAATACGTAGCGAGCTTGTCGTACCACCGAGGCCGATTGGTTAAGATTAAATTTTCCGCAGGCATTCCAGACTAATGACTTCTTACCCAATTCGGCTAACTTCTCCTCATAATCTTTTGAAGCTTCGTTACGAGAAAAAAAGTTAGCGACCTGCTCACCAGTTTCCCAATCATTTTTATCGCCTAAGAGAACAATGGGTTTATTGATCCGATCGCAGAGTTCAATCATCCGTTCAATCGGAAGCTTCTTAGTATTGTACTGTGCTCCAATGGCGTAAGCTACAAACTCGCCGCGATGGGTTTCGGGTAGCCAATCTGGTTCTACCTCATCGGCATCGGGTATAAAGTAGTCTAATCCTAAGCTGTCCATCTTCACACCCAATGGGGCAACGGTTTGCATGTAGCGGTCTACAATATGCACATTAGGCAGCTTGTCTATCTTAAAGTTAACCATCAGCCACTTCTCCACGTTTAGTTTAGAGAAGCTATAACTTTTGGCACCCAAACGTTTTTTGATAATCTGAGTACGGAGATTATTGTGCAAGTCAATAATGTAGTCGTACTTTTCCTGCTTCAGCTTAGCAATGAGTGACGACAGCTTATCTTCTAACAAATAGATTTTATCAATGTATGGGTTAGCGGCTAACAGGGAATGGTATTGCTGCTTGGTGGCGTAATGTACTTCAGCATCTAGCTGTGTTTTTAGCGTTCGGGGAACCGGAGTAGTAAGCACAATATCCCCAATAGAGGAAAAGCGGAGAATCAGCACCTTACGTTTTTTTGCCATAGGGCAAATATAGAAATTGATGATTGATGACGAATGATGAATGAATAATAATCAACACTATTCGAATTTATTAATCACTATTCATCAGTCATTAATCATTAGCCTGCTATTTTTTATTTTTTTTAGAATTATGTAAATTTCTTTAGGCCTTTTTGTTGTTATAGCAATTGATGCCACTTATCAACCTGATCTTATGAAAAACTGCATATACCCTAGCTTAATTGTTACCTTACTGTTGGTAGGTCTTTCTACGCTGGCGGTTGGTCAGATTGCTCAACCGGAGCGGGTCGAGATTGAGATTGATAATAATAGTGATAACTATGTGGTGGTCTCAGCGGAAGAGCGGGGCCTGATGCTGTTTCGGGAGGCTGACGCGCGACAAAAAAACGGAACCCGCTTGTGGGAATTTATCTACTACGATACTGATCTTAACGAAAAGTGGAAACGTTCTTACGAACTAAATAGCCTGCTATCGTTGCGGGGCTACGACTACGACCGAGGACAGTTGTGTATTCTGTTTCAGAAAGGGCAGTACCAGGATAAGGCCATGGAAATGATTAACATGGAAATTGCCAGCGGTGATACGGCGTACCACAACATTCGGCGAATTGTCCCCGTTAATTTGGAATTCTTTGAAATTATCGGTCAAACGGTGGTGCTAGGCGGCAA
>NZ_JBARYM010000649.1:0-5306 GCF_049647865.1 Tunicatimonas sp.
CCTCAAATGTATTTGAAGAATTTTCCGATCTATTTTATGGTATTATCAATATTTTCAAGCAGATAATGAAATCTATTTCCATAGAAATGCTAGTCCGCCCCCATCTACTTCAGTTGAAACCCTATGCTTCAGCCCGGTCAGAATTTTCCGGCTCGGCGCGGGCTTGGTTAGATGCTAACGAAAATGCGTACGGTACTCCCGGGCGTAGTTTAGAAACTTCCTTTCATCGCTATCCAGATCCGTACCAGTTAGCATTAAAAGAGCGTATTAGCGAAATAAAAAAAATCTCTACCGACCAAATTTTTCTAGGCAATGGTAGCGACGAAGCAATTGATTTACTGATAAAGGTGTTTTGCCGTCCGGGGGTAGATAATATTGTTAGCCTCTCCCCTACCTTTGGCATGTATGAAGTAGCTGCCGCTGTAAACGATATTGTCGTAAACACTGCTTCGCTTACCGAAGATTATCAAATTAACCGCAAGACTGTGGACAATGCGATAGACGAAAATACTAAGATTATTTTCTTCTGTTCGCCCAATAACCCTACCGGAAATCTACTAGATAGCGTTGATATTCTTTATTTTCTAAAGAGTTTTTCCGGCTTAATAGTCGTAGATGAAGCATATGTTGATTTCACTGATCAACTCAGCTTTATAAACAAGCTCGCTGATTATCCCAATTTAATAGTGCTCCAAACATTTAGCAAAGCCTGGGGAATGGCGGCACTACGGTTGGGAGCAGCTTATGCCTCACCGGAGATTTTAGCATATTTAAACAAAATTAAACTTCCTTATAACATATCTACCCTAACTCAGCAGACTGCACTAGAAATTCTGCAAAATACTGACCAATATGAATCGTACATAGCTGCTATTAAAACTCAGCGACAATGGCTAGTTGAACAACTTCATTTGCTAGAAGCAGTACAGAAAACATATCCAACAGATGCTAATTTTATCTTCGTAAAATTGACCGATGCTACTTCAGTATACCAATTTTTGGTAGATCAAGGTGTAATTGTTCGCAATCGTTCTTCGGTTCATCTTTGTGAAGGAGGATTGAGAATTACAGTAGGAACCGAGCGGGAAAATCAGTTACTGATTGATACTTTTAAAAGCTATAAGCCGGTGGGTAAATCGTTGACCTCTCCGCAAAATTTTTGATATGGCTAAAAAAATACTTTTTATTGATCGTGATGGCACCATCATTCAGGAACCGGAAGACAAGCAAATCGATTCGTTAGAGAAGCTAGAATTTTTGCCTGGTGCAATTAGCACACTGCGAAAAATTACTGAGCAAACTGATTTTTTACTAGTAATGGTGACTAACCAAGACGGTCTAGGCACTGATTCTTTCCCGGAAAAGACTTTTTGGCCCGCCCATCAAAAGATGCTCGATATTTTGGAAGGTGAAAATATTGAGTTTCATGAAATCCTCATTGATAAATCCTTTCCAGCTGATAATGCGCCTACTCGTAAACCCCGCACGGGTCTTCTTACCCACTACATTTCTAACGAATACGATTTAGTTAACTCTTACGTAATTGGTGACCGAGCGTCAGATGTAGAGTTAGCGAAAAACTTAGGCTGTAAGGCTATTTTTATTAATCCGGAGAGTCATTCTGATGCTATTTTAACTACCGGAAATTGGCAGGAAATTTATCAGCACTTGGTACTATCGCCCCGAAAGGTTGTTCACCAGCGTAATACTAAAGAAACGGCGATTACTATTCAAATGAATTTAGACGGAAGTGGCAATACCCAGAACGACACCGGGCTAGGTTTTTTTGACCATATGCTGGATCAACTGGGAAAACACTCGGGGATTGACTTATTGGTAAAGGTGAAGGGTGACCTGCATATTGATGAGCACCATACAATTGAAGATACTGCTTTAGCTCTGGGCGAAGCCCTCTCGCAAGCTGTGGGTAATAAGCGAGGTATTAACCGCTACGGTTTTTTACTACCTATGGATGATAGCTTAGCGCAGGCAGCTATAGACTTAGGAGGCCGCCCCTGGCTAGTTTGGGATGCCGAATTTAAGCGTGAAATGGTAGGCGATATGCCTACTGAAATGCTTTACCACTTCTTTAAGTCATTTTCCGATGCGGCGAAATGCAACCTCAATATTAAAGTAGAAGGCGATAACGAACATCATAAAATTGAAGCTACTTTCAAAGCAGTAGCAAAAGCTTTAAAAATGGCTATTCAGCGAGATTCCAAACAGTTGGACAGCCTTCCATCTACCAAGGGAGTACTATAAACAGCTAATACTACGAGAAGTGAAAAATATTTTATTACTACTATTACTATTTAGTACTTTAGCTTGTCAGATTAAAGAGGAAAGCTCCTCAAAGCTGGTTGATTGGAAGAATAAAAAAGTTGATTTTATACTAAGTGACTCTCTTGAAGCGGGCGGCACTTATCTATCAGTTTACTCTCATATTTATAGCATGACCCAAGACCGCACCCATGATTTAACAGTCACTATTAGTTTAAGAAACACCAATCGTTCGGATACGATTTATATTACTAACGCCGAATACTACGATACCCAAGGTTCTTTAATTCGCACCTATTTTGATGATCCTGTCTACTTGCAGCCCCTGGAAACCATCTCAATTGTTATTGCCGGAGCTGACCAAAAGGGTGGAGCTGGTGCCAATTTTATCTTTGACTGGAAGATTGAACCTGGTACTAAAGAACCTCTTTTTGAGGCTATCATGATTTCTACCTTGGGCCAACAAGGGTTATCATTTTCTACGAAAGGAGAAAGAATTTATTAGCTTCGGTCTATTTGCCAAAGGCCTCTCGGCTGTGATTCATGTTAGTGCTAAATACCGGAAGGCTAATCTTCAATAGAGCATAAAAGCCTCGGCCTTTTATACCGGGACGCGATCCTATTTCAGCACCGTAAGCCCAACTTAATTCCCGATTATACTTACCATCAATGCCCAACCGATAACCCCAAATTTTGGTATCTATCACATCGGCCGAAAACTCTCGTATATCATTATTAGCATTCGGGTCGCGGTACTGCACTGCATCCAATGTAAGGCTTGGCGCTAGTAAAAAATCTACGTAGGTATTTAAAATAAAATCATCTACCAGCACCCCGTAGCCTTTATCTGGCTTAATAGCCATATTTTTAATCCAAGACATTGAACCACCGATATACCCACCAGCAGCAACCAAATTTGTATGGTAAAAACTTTGAATGGGAAAGGGTTCTCCTGTTTCGTCTACTAAAGTTACTTGCTGATCCTGCGTGACGCGCTTCATATCTACCGAGGTATCAAAGGCAAATCCACCCGCTCGAGCGCCAATAATCTTTCTAACTTTTGAAGGCACTACCGTATGTTCCGGAACGTGAGCTGCCCAACGATTTCCCTTAGCATACTTACGAGAGTATAAAATTAGTTTTGTTTCGGTGTCACTTTCTTCGTCTTTAATATGATAGGTTCCACCTAGCTCAAAGTACGTGAAATTATTGGGGGTATTCAGAATGACTTGATTCTTGATGGCCGCATCACGAACCAGATCGAACGAACGAGTGTACGCTTGCCGAAAATTGGCTTGAAAATCAGCTTTATCATTAAGATAGTAATTGGCGGCAATACCAAACCCAGCGTTTATATTGGTGGAGAATACATCAGCGTAGACTGGTTGAAGATGAAGAAAAAACTTATTGATGCTGTAGGGGTCATCATAAAGTTCTTCGTAAGTGATGGCTTGATTTCCGAAATTTTGCGCTTCCGCGAGCTTCGTGGTCAAACCAATCGTCAAAAGCAGTAAAATAATCCGTTTCAAGGTTTCTTTATTTAGTGGTCTGTTTGTTAGTCGCTAAGCTAGATACAATACCAATAAATAAGTATTCAATACAACCGTTTCATTGCATAGGTAATAAACAAGTGAAATTTAAAGTAGGAAGGTGAGGAACAGGGACGTATAGCAATAAGCCTAAATGAGAAGCGGTAACAGTCAGTAATTTAACAATTTAATGAATAGCCTTGAGTGAATCATAATTCGCTCGTACAATAGTTTCCACCATCGCTTCATCAATTGCAGAAGAAATGAATAAAGCTTCAAATTGAGAAGGTGCTAAATAAATACCTCGCTTAAGCATTTCCTGAAAGTAGGCACCAAACAGTTTGGTATCGGAAGTACTGGCTGATTGAAAATCAAACACAGGTTGCTCGGTAAAGAATAAACTAAACATAGATCCTACCTGATTGATCGTGTACGAAACATTCAGTCGCTTCATATTTTCCTTAATTCCGTTGACAATCGCTTCAGTAGTATTCGTTAGTTGCTGATACAAGCTTTTATGATTCTGCAACTGAGTGAGCATCGCGAAACCGGCGGCCATTGCAATTGGATTACCAGATAAGGTTCCAGCTTGATAAACGGGTCCTACCGGAGAAACATAGTCCATTACTTCTTTTTTACCACCGTACGCTCCTACTGGTAAACCTCCCCCAATAATTTTTCCTAACGCGGACATATCCGGAGTTACGCCGTACAGTTCTTGCGCTCCCCCGGGTGCGAGCCGAAACCCAGTCATTACTTCATCAAAGATGAGCAAAATATCATGTTCATTGCAACGAGAGCGCAACCCTTCTAAAAACCCTTCATTAGGGAGTACACAGCCCATATTTCCCGCTACTGGTTCAATCATAATTGTAGCAATCGTTTCTGGATTACTTTTTATCAGGCGATCGATACTATCTAAATCATTAAATGTAGCCAAAAGAGTATCTTGAGCGGTTCCTTTGGTTACTCCGGGACTGTTAGGTTCACCCATTGTCATAGCACCACTACCAGCAGCAATCAAAAAAGAATCGCCGTGCCCGTGGTAGCAACCTTCAAATTTAACCAGCTTATCCCTACCTGTGTAGCCTCGTGCTAAGCGAGCCGCTGACATTGCCGCTTCAGTGCCGGAGTTTACCATGCGCACTTTTTCAATGGAAGGCACCATGCTGACAATCAGCCGAGCAATGTCAACTTCCTTAGCCGTAGGTGCTCCGTAGGAAACCGAGTGCGGAATTGCTTCAGTTAAGGCTTGCTCTACTGCCGGATTGCGGTGACCTAAAATCATAGGTCCCCAAGAGTTAATAAGTTCTATATACTGATTATCGTCTTCGTCGTAAACGTAAGCACCTTTCGCTGATTTTATGAATAATGGGTTCCCCCCTACCGCGCGAAATGCCCGAACGGGTGAGTTTACCCCTCCGGGAATAAATTGCTGGGCTTCTTCGAATAGAGATTGGCTGCGGTGATTTTGCATAAATATTAATACTCCCCCTT
>NZ_JBARYM010000650.1:0-2676 GCF_049647865.1 Tunicatimonas sp.
TCCTAAAACAGTACATCTTTTTGATGACCATTCCCCCTGGGTCGCTATTTATAATCAATTTTCATTTGTCCATTTCCAATTATCCATTAATTTTTAACTTTGGAGTCGTATGTCTGAGTTGCAACCCATTGTCTTGAATGAAGAAGCCCCCGACGAACGAGTAACGTGGTTTGCCGATATTATTCTGCCAGTACCCATTCCGCGTATGTTTACTTACCGCATTCCTCGGGTGATGGAAGAAATGGTGCAAATCGGTAGTCGGGTAATTGTGCAGTTTGGCAGCAAGCGCATACTTACCGGCGTGGTGGGGAAACTGCATAATGATCCTCCTAAAAAGTACAATGCTCGCTATATTCTGGAGGTGCTGGATAATAACCCGATTGTAGAGCCGGTACAAATTAGGCTGTTCGAGTGGATTGCTAACTACTACGTGTGCACGGTAGGCGAGGTGCTCAACATTGCGCTGCCTTCCGGCCTAAAACTTAGTAGCGAGTCTAAGGCCCAGCTCAACCCTGACTTTTTCTCAGAAGATAATCAGATGAGTTTAGCGAAGGTAGAATTCTCGGAGAAAGAGAAAATTGTGCTGGAGGCACTGAATGAAAAATCGAGCCTGACCTACAACGAAATTGGGGAGCTGCTTCAAGAAAAAAGCTTTTATAATACCATTAAATCGCTGATTGCGAAGGAGGCGATCCTGATCTACGAAGAGGTAAAGGAGAAGTACAAACCAAAAGTTATTAAGAAGCTTCGACTGTCACCCTCCTACGCGCGCAATCCCGACCAGCTAGAAATTCTGTTTGGATCGTTGGAAAAGCGGCCTAAGCAGATGGATGTGCTGCTGGCTTATTTGCACGCCGTTCCGCAGTACCAGAGTGCTTCAGTCAACCAAGTAGGGATAGCCAAGAATCAACTGATGGATCGTAATCTATCCGCTTCATCGGTGAACACGCTAATAAAGAACGAAGTGCTGGAAGAGTTTGAAGAGATTGTATCCCGCTTTGAAACGACGGTTCCTACCCAAGAGCAGGTGTTTCTTACCGACTATCAAATGCAGGCGAAGCAGCAGGTACTGGAGCACTTTCAGCATAAAGATACGGTGCTGCTGCACGGAATCACCGGCAGTGGAAAAACCGAAATCTACATCGATCTGATTCAGGAGGTGCTAAACTCCGGGGGACAAGTGCTCTACTTGCTGCCCGAAATTGCGCTTACTACCCAGATCGTCCTCCGTCTCAAAAAAATCTTCGGCGACCGCATGGGCATTTATCACTCCCGCTTTTCGGATAATGAGCGGGTAGAAGTCTGGCAGGGTATTCTGGCCGGAGATTACCCACTGGTGGTGGGAGTGCGATCGGCGGTGCTGCTCCCGTTTGATAACCTAAGTCTGATTATTGTGGACGAAGAGCACGAAACCTCTTACAAGCAGTTTGATCCGGCTCCTCGCTATCATGCCCGCGATGTAGCGTTGATGCTTGCTCGCTTGCATCACTCCAAAACCCTGCTGGGTTCGGCTACTCCTTCTATTGAATCCTACTATCATGCCTGCCACGCTAAGTACGGATTGGTAGCGTTAAACCAACGCTACGGCAATGCTCAGTTACCTAAAATTGAGCTAGTAGATATTAAATTAGAGCGTAAGCAAAAAACCATGCGGGAAGATTTTTCGTCGGTACTACTGGATGCTATGCAGGGAGTGTTAGATAAAAAGGAGCAGGCGATTATCTTCCAGAACCGCCGGGGGTACGCCCCGTTTCTACATTGCGAAGATTGTGCCCATATACCCAAGTGCCAAAATTGCGATGTGAGTTTAACTTACCACCAGTACGCCCGTGAGCTGCGCTGCCATTACTGCGGCCATCACGAGGCGGTTCCTCAGGAGTGTGTAGCCTGTGGCTCTACCAAAGTAAAATCAGTAGGCTTTGGTACCGAGAAGCTGGAAGAAGAAATTCAGGGACTGTTGCCCGCCTCTAGAGTACAACGGATGGATTTAGATACGACTCGCAAAAAAAACAGCTACGAGCTAATTATTGAAAGCTTTGCCAATCATGAAATGGATTTTCTGGTCGGCACCCAAATGGTAAGCAAAGGACTGGATTTTGATGGGGTGAGCTTGGTCGGTATTCTGGATGCTGACCGGATGATTCACTTCCCTGATTTTCGTTCGCACGAGCGCACTTTTCAACTCATTACTCAGGTAAGTGGTCGTTCCGGGCGGCGCGACAAGGTAGGGCGGGTGATTATTCAGACGACGAACCTGAAACAACCCATTCTATATAAAATTATTGAGAACGATTATCTCGGCCTGTTTGAAGAAGAGATCCACGAACGGGAAGTGTACCACTATCCGCCCTTCGTGCGCATCATTCGTTTGACAGTGAAAAACCCGGATAAGCGAGTGGTAGATTTAGCCGCGGTGCATCTTGCCCATATTTTGAAAGACCGCATTGGTAGTTCCCGCGTACTGGGTCCCGAAGAACCGCTTATCAGTCGCCTCCGCAATCAGTATCTGATGCAGCTCGTCATCAAGTTAGAGAAGAACCTCAACATCAAAGCCATCAAAGCCGCCCTACGCGACGAGTCCGTCAAACTCACCAAAGAAAAAGCGTTTAAGAAAACGAATGTGGTGATTGACGTAGATCCTTATTAAAAATGAGTTTTTTATATTGTTAGTATAAT
>NZ_JBARYM010000651.1:0-7741 GCF_049647865.1 Tunicatimonas sp.
GTACAACCAGCACCAGAGCGCAGCTTACCACTAGGGAGGTTTCTGTAATAAACTGCCAAAAAATTTGCCACCGAGAGCCACCCAAAGCTTTTCGTGCTCCAATCTCCTTGGATCGCGAAAGGGCTAAAGCGGTGGAAAGATTGACAAAATTGATGCAAGCAATCAGTACAATAATAATAGCTACCCCGCTCAGTAAATGTAGTAGAGGCTTACGAATAGTGCCCCCGTACCGAGTATCGAAGTGCATATCTGCTAAGGGCTGCAAATGAAAGTGCCAGTGAGCGAATTTATCTCCCAGGTACTTGCTAATAAAGTTGGGCAAATCTTCATCAACTGATTGAGCTTCTTTTGGGTCAGTTAGCTTCACAAAAGTCCATTTGTTACCACCAATCCAGGTGAAGTTTTCCGTTTGATAGCTAGGGCTCACTACTTTAAGGGTAGACAAAGAGATGAGCACATTAAAACTAATATCAGTATTAGTCGGACGGTTCTCTACTACTCCTACTATCACTAAATTAGTCTGGTTATTGAGGCGAATCGTTTGACCCAGAGCATTTTCATTAGAAAAATACTTATGGGCTTGCTGCTGAGTAATTACGGCTTGGTTCGGTTCGGTAAGTGCGGTCTTGGGGTTTCCTTCAATGAACTGATAGTTAAATATTTGCAAAAAATCGGTATTGATGTACGCTACTCCTTCGGTTTCAATAAATTGTTTTAGTTCGCCACTAATTGAAGTTACTGCTAGCTGTGGGTCACGATAAAACTGCATACAAAATCCAGCTTGCTCAACGGTGGCATACTCCTCGGCCAACACTTGGTGCATCGGAAGACTGACACCGGGTTCATATTCTATACTGCCATCTTCGACATGAATATCAAGCACCACCCGATAGATGCGGTCGGCATCAGGATAAAAGGTATCGGTGCTATAGTGCTGATACACAAACAAAAAAATAAGCAGACTGCACAGCAGCCCGATTGATAAGCCCACAACTTGGATAAATGTAAATGTCTTATTTTTCCAGAAGTTACGGTAGGCTGTTAGAATTACATTTTTTATCATAACCTCAATCAGTTAACAAAGTACAGTTATCAAGGGTTGCCCCGCATTGAACAATTTATAGGTAGTAATATCTAAGTGCATTCAATTGCACACTGCAAATTGCTAATTGTTCATTGATTAAATTATTCGTTTCGTAAACTATCTACCGGGTTTTGCCGGGCGGCTTTCAGGGTTTGAATGCTAATTGAAAGCCAGGCAATGAAGAGCATCAATAACCCGGTAGCAGCAAAGACCCACCACGAAATATCAATGCGGTACGCAAAGCTACTGAGCCATTCGGCAAACAGGTAATTGGCGATAGGCATAGCAATAAGAAAGGCGATTATAATGAGTTTAATGTATTCCTGCGACAGCAGTACTAGAATGCTATTGACGGATGCCCCCAGTACCTTGCGAATGCCAATTTCCTTGGTGCGCCGGGTAGCAGTATACGAGGCTAGCCCAAACAATCCCAGACTGGCAATAAAAATGGCCAGAGCCGTAAATATTCCGAACGTGCGATTGAATTGCTGATAAGACAAATACTGACGATTGAAAAATTCGTCTAAGAAAAAATAGTCAAAAGGCTGACCGGGGAATGCTTGTTGCCAAGCAGCCTGTACTTGCTCTATCGTTTGTCGTAGCGCACCGGTGGACTTAATTTGCAAAGCTACGTAGCCCGCCGCGAACGGAGTGTAGCGCAGCACAATAGATTCGGGCTGCTTATTTAATGACTGCTGATTGTAGTTCTTAACAATACCAATGATTTCCAGAGTAGTGTTTCTTTCCCCCAAGACGGTTACTTGCTGATTAAGGGCCTCTTCCGGACTATTGTAGCCCAGCATATCAACCGTGGCTTCATTAACAACTACGCCTTGTACAGTCTTTTGGGTGAAACTGGGACTGAAGTTACGCCCAGCGATCAGATCAAGCTGTAGTGTTTCCAGGAAGTCTTCATCTGTGCGGACCATATAGAAGTTATCACCTCGTCTGGTACCACCATCAGTGCGTTTTAAGCCTCGGTTGTGGGCGATTTCTTTGCCGGGCACAAAGTTAGCCGCACTTACTGTTCCTACATTGGCCAGTCCCTCAACATTATCCTGAAAGAACTGTAGCCCGGATTGATAGGTGCTATCGGGTTGCGGAGTAGTCCTTAGCACCAATACTTGGTCGATATCCATTCCTAAGTCGTGCCGTTGCATAAAAGCTAACTGACGATACACGACTAAGCTACCGAAGATGAGTATTAGCGAAGCGGCGTACTGAAAAACAACTAAGGCTTTTTGAGCAGAAACACTTTGCCCGAGCGTAGTCCGCACCTTTTTCTGTAAGCCAATAGCCGGTACCTTCAGCATAGTTCGGGCAGGATACCAGGCTGTAATAACATTGCCTATAAGCAACAGCAGTACGAACTTGTAGAATATATCAGAGGAAAGTAGCTCATTAATTTGAATACTGCTTGCCATCCAGCCTAAATGCTCAGCTACCAGCGGTTGCAGCGTCAGAATCAGCAGTATTGCCAAAAGCAAAGAAACAGTATTAAGCGTAACGGACTCTAAAATAAACTGACCGATAATATGTCGATTTGAGGCGCCTATCGCCTTTTTTATTCCCACTTCTTCCGCACGATCCATCGACTTAGCTAAGGTCAGATTCAAATAGTTAATCCACCCAATAATCAGAATGAAAATACCGATTACTGACAAAAAGTAAACCGAAGTGCGCGAACCATTTACCCCCGTTTCAAACAGCAAATTAGAATCCAGATGAATAGTGGTTATCGGCTGGAGGAACATCAGTGGTTTTTTCTCCCAATCGTAGTGATTGTTGATGATTGTCTTGACTTTTCCTTCTACCACCGTGGGGCTGGTTTGAGGAGTTAAGCGCAGATAAGTATAACACTGACTCCAAGCCCAACTTCGGTTAACACCGGCATCACTTCGGAAAGAAGAGTAAGAAAGCAGAAAATCAAATTGTAGGTGCGAGTTAGCCGGAACCTCTTCCAAGATGCCAGTAACCGTAAAACGATCTTGCTGCATGCCGCTAACTTCAATAGTCTTGCCCAGCGGCACCCGCTGTTCCCAGTTAGGGCCAAAATATTTTCCGGCAAGCTTAGTAGTAAGGAGAATACTACGTGGCGCAGTTAAGGCCGTTGCCGAATTGCCGTAGCGCAATGGGAAGGTAAACGTATCGAAAAAGGTGGAATCAGTGTAGAAGCCATTCTCTTCGTGAAAACTGATACGCTCACCACTTGGTGCTTCATAAGCCAGCACATGCGAGCTAACGACCGTTAGTACGTGAAACAGGCGAGTAGCTGATACTACTTCGGGAATTTCTTGTTGGGCAGTAGGACCGAAGCCCGGTACGTTGGATGCATAAACCTCGGTATGCACTCCGTTCTCATCCGTCGCGTGCCAGTCAAAGGGTACTCGGTAGATATTCTCCGCTTGCTCGTGAAAAGTATCGTAATTCAGCTCAAAATAAACGTACTGCAAAATGAACAATGCCGCCGTTATTCCGAGGGTAAGTCCTGAGATATTAATTATGGTGTATGCTCGGTTTTTAGATAAATGGCGAAGAATAGAGTTAAAGTGATTCCTAAGCATAGTTTTCACGACTTGGAGTATGGAGCTCTGAGATTGAAGTACACTAACTGTAATCTGTCAGCTTCTATTAGTTTACAGCAAGCCAAAATTATCTATCGTATTCGGAATATACTAGTTTTTTGCAGCCAACAACCGCTGGGGCGCAGTGAATGACATTAATCAAATGTGTATGCTGGATAGTAAACTTAAACTTTTGTAGGTTTAGAGAACGCTTATTTTCCAATGATACTTTTTTTGCGTTTGTGCTCGAGAATGATCAGTTTGTAACGTAATCTATTCAACAACCAGCTATCTAAAATCATGGTTAAATACTCCCTTCTATTTTACTTCCTATTAACCAGTGTGGTCGTGGCACTGGGGCAAGCCAAAAATACCTCAGAAGAGGTAGTGATTACTTCTGAAAAGAAGATAACGCAAGTGCGCACGAGCAAAAGCGGAGAGTTACTTGTAAACGTATCGCCGAAAGACGCGGTCAAGTTTAAAACAACTGGCTTTGTGCATTACAGCGATTTTGGTGCTAAAGGCGATGGTAAAACTGACGATATAGACGCCATTGCGGCAACCCATGCATTTGCTAATCAGAATAAGCTACCGGTAAAAGCGGACAAGGGAGCTACTTACTATATAGGCGGAAAGGAACGCGCCGCGATTATTCAAACGGATACCGACTTTGGTAAAGCGTCTTTCCTGATTGATGATACTGAAGTAGAAAATCGTAATGCTTCTGTCTTTCTGATCAGTTCAAGGCAGCAACCATTCAATCCGAAGGGTATCACTTCACTCAAGAAAAATCAGGAAAAGATTAATACTTCTCTCCCTCAAACTTGCTTAGTTATGGTTACCGACTCGACGGTAAGACGTTATATTCGCTACGGGCTGAACCAGAACAATGGTGCACCGCAAACTGATATTTTCGTTGTGGATGAAAAAGGTAACGTAGATACGAACACTCCGATTATTTGGAACTTTGATCAGATTACAGAAATTTCCGCTCTTCCTATGGACACAACAACATTAACTATTACCGGTGGACGGTTTACGACGATTGCTAATCAAGAAGATTCTAAGTATACCTACTACAGCCGAAACATTGCGATTAGACGTTCCAATGTGCTAGTTGATAGTTTGGAACATCGAATCACGGGTGAAGGGGAGCAGGGCGCACCCTACGGGGGCTTTATCAATATCCGTGACTGCTCATCGGTGAAGGTGCAAAATACTATCCTGACGGGGCATAAAACCTACCGTACTATTGGCCGGGCCGGAAAGCCGGTTTCAATGGGTTCTTATGATCTTTCTGTAAACCGGGCCCTAAACGTATCGTTTGTGAACTGTAGCCAGACCAACGATATTAATGACCGAACCTACTGGGGTATACTAGGATCGAATTACTGTAAGAATCTACTTTACGACAGTTGTATCCTCTCTCGATTTGACGCGCATATGGGTGTAGCCAATGCCACAATCCGCAACTCAACTTTAGGGCATATGGGAATTAATGCTATCGGCACGGGTACCTTCATAGTAGAAAACAGTACCATCCGAGGAAGAAGCGTAGTTAACCTCCGTTCAGACTACGGCAGTACCTGGCAAGGTGAATTTATTATTCGCGACTGTATTTTCGTGCCTAATGGTGGCAAACCAAGTAGTGCCAGTTTAATTAGCGGACACTATACCGGTCAGCACGACTTCGGCTACACTTGTCATATGCCCGAACGAATCACCATTGAAAATCTTCGTATTGAGGACTCCAACCATCCCGAAGATTATCAGGGTCCGGCTATCTTTGCTAATTTCAACACTGAAATGACCGACGAATCCTATCAAGAGCAGTTTCCCTACGTAAAAACGAAAGAAGTAGTTCTTAAGAATGTGACCATTGCCAGTGGTAAGGATTTAAGACTCAGTGATAATCCGGTTATGTTTAAAGATGTAAAAGTGGTAGAAACCGGTGACCGGAAATAGGTAGAAAGGCATTGAAAATTAACAGTGAGCAATGAACAATTTGCAATGTATAATTTCCCAATTAGTTTATTTCGCTTTCTTCTTTGCTGATTTGCGTAAAGCTTTTTTCAGCACTATCGGTTCAGGTAAGCGGTCGTAGAGCTGATTCATTTTTTTTATCTGCCGAGCCAGCGGGGGGGTGATAGCATCAGGCTTCATACGCCAGCCCCAATTGCCACTAGGGGTAGAAGGGCGGTTCATGATAGCCTCTTCTCCTAAGTTTAAGAAATCCTGCATCGGAATAACACAAAGTTTGCCAACCGACTGCATTGCTAAGCAACTCAATAAATAAGCGGCATTTTGTTCGGTGACGGTCTGCTGAAGGTAACCTGACACACTTTTCCGATCGGTGGATCTTAAACGTTTGAACCAGCCCCGAGTGGTATTATTATCGTGAGTACCCGTATACACCACAGCATTGGGTACATGGTGGTGAAGAATATAACTACTTTTAGGCATACCTGGCCCAAAAGCAAAGTGCAACACCTTCATGCCAGGCAAACCAAATTCATTCATCAAGTCAAAAACGGGCTGGTCAATATCACCTAAATCTTCGGCAATAATGGGTAGTTTTTTATGCTTCTTTTTTAAGCGTTTAAAAAACTTATCAGATGGGCCATTTTTCCATTTGCCGTTGATAGCCGTTTTCTCGGAAGCATCTACTTCCCAGTAAGCAGAAAAAGCTCGGAAATGATCTAACCGAACCAAATCAAACATTGCTAAATTATGGCCGATGCGGTGCATCCACCAGTGGTAGTTCTTCTTTTGAAGCTCTTTCCAATCAAATACCGGCATACCCCAAAGCTGCCCGGTTTTACTGAAGTAGTCGGGGGGTACCCCAGCAATGGCTTTAGATAGCTTAGATTTTTTGAGTTTAAAAATTTCCTGGTGAGCCCATACATCGGCACTATCGTAGCCTACATAAAATGGAACGTCACCTAAAAACTTAACTCCTTTTCGGTGGCAGTATGCTTTCAGGCTATTCCACTGCCGAAAAAAGATAAATTGCTCAAACTTCGTCTGATCAATGCTCTTCTGTACTTTCACTCTTAGTTCGTCCATTGCCAGCACGTCACGATCGCGAATATCCGTCGGCCATTGATCCCAGCTCTTACCACCGAAGTGCTGACGGAAAGCGGTAAAGTCGGCAAAGTCATCTAGCCAATCGGCCTCGTACATGCAAAACTGTTCGTAAGCTTGGCGCAATCGTTTACTGCGGCTGCGAGAAAATCGATTAAAAGCGAGTTCCAGCCAGATGCAAATATCGGGTACTACTTTTTCAAATTCTACTTTGGCTTCCGGAAAACGGGTAGTTACTTTAACCTCTTCTTTTCGCAGAAGACGATCTTTCGTTAGAGACTCCGGGCTAATGAGTAGCGGATTTCCTGCAAAAGCCGAAAGACCACTGTAAGGGGAGAAGCCACTTCCCTGATCTACCGGATTTAATGGAAGAATTTGCCAATAAGTTAGGCCACTGCGTTGCATAAAGTCGGCAAAACGATAGGCTTCGGGGCCTAGATTGCCAATGCCGTGTGCTGAAGGTAAAGAAGTGATATGTAGTAGAACGCCGCTCCGCCGTTGGGTAATCATGGTTGATGGTTAGTTATAATGGCTACCGGAAAATGTTGTAAGATAGTAGAAATTGGAAGAGATGCCCCCGAACGATGAAGAATCTCACCAGTAAATTCATTTTTCCAAAAGTCGGGGGGCAAGTCAGGAATTGCTACGGCAGTATCGCCCCATTGTTCGCTTAACAGAAAATCCGAACCTTCCGGTAGTAGCTGGATAATTTCTCGTGGGATTACAGTAATTACAAAGCGGTCTTGGTGACGTCGTAAAAATGCTAATATATGAGACGCATATTCCCCCGTAACGTGCAGGGGCTGATAGTAGCTTTCAGAAAATAGTGCAGGCCACCGCTGCCGCAATTGTAAACTACGATAAAGGGTATACATTTTAATGGCCGGATCATCAGGGTTAGCGGCTAACTGTTGCGCATTAGCTAACGTATCAGTGTTTTGAACGAACTTCTTAAGCAAATACGTGCGAGATGAGTAGTCTACTGCGCGACGATTATCAGGATCAACCA
>NZ_JBARYM010000652.1:0-3491 GCF_049647865.1 Tunicatimonas sp.
TGAATCAGGAATACTTGTTCGCTTAAGTCGCAAAGGCGAATTAGGTTCTTGGCTCCAGTTCAGTCCGGCAGGATTTCCGGCAAAATCTCCTTTCTCTAAATGAGTGATGCGTCCGGACCCAATCCAATCGCCCTGATTTTCACCGTAGAACAATTCGCCATCAACATCAAAGCCATAGCCCGCGGGCGACCGCAGCCCCGTAGCGATGGGAGTCATATTGCCATCTTCGGAAATTTTAAGCAACCAGCCCCGCCACTTCACTGGGCTTTCGCCGTAACCAATCCAGGCCAAATTCAGCGTCACCAGCATATCACCGTTAGGTAGAAACAGGGGTCCGTAAGAATATTCGTGATAATTACCGGAAAGTGGCCAGGAGTAAATGGATTGATAGCGATCAGCTATTCCATCGTTATCGTTATCGGTAAGTTTAGTCACCTCGGCTCGCTGGGTGGTGTAAAATGAACCGTTGCGGTACGCTAGCCCCAGTGGTTCGTGAAGTCCGTGGGCAAAACGAGTAAAAGCCGGGCGGGCCGAAGTAGGTCGATCTACTAGCCAAACCTCACCCCGGCGAGTAGAAATACCTAACTTTCCTTCATCAGTAAAGGCCAATCCACCAACTTCTAGCACAATACTATCGGGAATAGGAATGGTCTCAATCCGATAATATTCGTCTTCTGATTGCGCGAATAACCAGTTGGGAATAACAATTAGCAGTAGAATAGCAAAGTTTTTCATAATAGTATAATTACCAGATAATGGTATAAGATGCGGTAGTTTCGCCATTTTGAGCGATAAGAGGTAGTAATAATTGGGCTTTTCCGCTCTGTTGACGCTTAATAGGCTCATTGGCGGATTCATCAACTGTTACGTAGTATCTATGATCGTCTACACTATAGCTGCCGTCGGGTAGTTTTTCAATCGAACTTCCTTCAGCTACTAGACAGTACCAAGAAGACGACTGGCCTAGATCAGCTCTGATTTTTCGGGTTAAGCTCCGCTCTGCATGCTGTTGCTCAATTTGATCGTACAAAGTACCTCCGCTTATCTGGTACTCAAACACCGGAATACGTTCAGCGTTTAACTGATACCCTCGGTAACGAAAGCTCTCCGACTCAAGATCAACGGAATCAGGCCAACTAGCTTGATTAGAAGTAAGCTGAGCAAACGAAGGGCGTATCTGAAAAGGTATAACTCCACCCAATGCGGTCAAGGACTGATCTTCTCCCCGGCTGTGCCACATTTGAGTAGCATCCACAAAACTCCCTCCCCAGCCGGCTAATAGAGCTCCACTACGCAGGTCATACACGTAATTTACTTGAGATGGCAAGCCAACGGATAAGGTATGCGTCTTTTTAGTTTCTTCATCGACCCACCAAAAGCCTCGTTGCAAAACTGGTTCAGAGACTGCTTCAACTACATGGGGCGGTGGAGGTTGCTGCTTCGGAACAGAACCTGGAGCTTGCAGTGCTGTTGTTGGGATTTCTGGTCCTTCGTATTCCCAAGCTAACCCCTGTCGCCAGCCTCTTCCGAGTTTGTTAAAAACTAATTTAAACGAGTGTTCGCCACTTTCCAATTGGACTTGCCCATGGTCTGGTGATCCTAAATTTTGCCCTTCTGAATAGTTTACTACCATTTTATCGTCAATCCACAGCCAGCTAGCACCAGCTGTTTTTAGTGTCATTAGATAATCTCCGCTGGTAGGGGTATTAAGTGTACCGATAAAAATTAAGGCATAATCTTGCGGCTGAGGCGATAACTGATAACTGATAGAGTCTGTAGGGCCACTGTTCTGCGGCTCCAAAGTAGTCAGCGTATCGGGAGTCTGAAATTTTCCTTCGTAGTATTCGTAAGTGATATTTTTCAGTTCAACCTTTTTAGCCCCGTAGCGCTTATAGCGAATATTACGAAAAGCTACTGGGCCATGGTCGCCTTGGAGCATTAAAGGCGCCAAAGGTTGCTCATCGTCAAATGCGGCTGCTCGGGTAGGGCCGCTTACGGTCACATTTTCGTGAACTACCACTCCGTTCAGCTTAACTTCTCGGAAAATGGCATCTCGCACTTTTTTACCTGGAGCATCGAACCGGGGTGCTTCAAATTTTATAGATAGATGCTGCCACAGCCCCGGGGCATAGCAGGCATTGGTGCGAGGTGCTTGGCCGCCGTAGCCTTGGTTATTATCCCAGCGTTGGTAAATACCACCACAATCGGCAAAACGGATACTATCTTTTCCCCAGCTATCAAATAACTGCACTTCATACCTACTCTGAAGATATACTCCTGAATTAGATGTTTTAGGCATCATGAAGTCCAATTCTAAATCAAGGTCGCCATGCTCGAAAGCGGTAAATAAGTTACTACGAGCATCCTCCTGTGGCTGATTGGCCAGTATGCCCGTACCCGGCTCTACTTCCAAAGCATTCTCTTTATTCCGATTAGCGTATACCTTACTAGCTAAACCCCAGTTCGCCGATGGCTCTTCAAAAGCAGTTAATTGTGTTAGCGAAATAGTCTGACTCGGCAGATAAGTAGATGTAGTGTTTTCAGTATAGTCGGAAGTGGTACAGGCAATAAAAGTGAAAAAAGGAAGGAATAGTAGACTGGCTAGTACGTATCTCATGGATTAGTAGATAAATTTGAATCCATGAAATTATGACTTTCTAAGGTAAGACAAAACTAAGATGGATTATCTTGGTGTCTGGGTTGAGCTTTTACCACCTTTGTTATTTCTACTCCCATGTAACCATCTTCAAAACGGGTAAGAGTACCCACTCGCCGACGCTCTTCTTTGCGAGCTACTTTCCAGCACAGTACGGCTAAAATAATGTTAGAGACAAATGGAAGGACACAACCCATTGTAAACCACAGCCAAAATGAACGACCGTGGCTATAAGCAAAATAGCCAGTAATAGCCGGTATTGCTAGAAGAAAAGCTAGTCCGAACAGCGCAATATCAAGTAACATAGACCTAGTTATTCATCATATAACGGTTCAACAACGAAGTATTCCAGATAATTCTATTTAAAAACAGACTTAAGAAATTCTTATTTAAAAGATTAAGAAGTTAGTCTCTGAAAGTAGTTCCTCAAACAACAATAACACTTTCTGAACCAATATAACCCAAGTAACCGCGCTAATGTGACTAGACAATAATTATAGAAACCCAAAAGTCCCTAGCAACAATTAGCACCATTTACGCCCAAGTTCCCTTCAGAATACACAGGTAATAAATTTTTTAATATTATATATAATTTTTCTAATTTATATGCCATATTTGTAACACACAAAGTAAATTTAATTCTTATAACTAATGGCGTATATTATGAAAGCACTTGTAGGAATATTTTGTTTAATCTACTTCATATCGGGCACCGTACAAGCCCAGCAGTACAAGTACCACACTATATTGATATATAATTTTAGCCGATACATAGAATGGCCCGCTAATAATGTAGATCAAGATTTTACTGTGAGCGTGTTAGGTGAAGGAGAAG
>NZ_JBARYM010000653.1:0-5591 GCF_049647865.1 Tunicatimonas sp.
AGTTTATTGAGTGGGCCAAGGAAAACCCTCAGGAAGACGTAGGATTGCACCTCACGCTTACCAGCGAATGGAAAACCTACCGCTGGGGTTCGGTGGCTGACTCAGCCGAAGTACCCGGACTAATTGACCCAAAAGGAAAGCTATGGCGTAGCGTTCGGGAGGTGGTGGAACACGCCTCGGCGGAAGAAGTAGAAACGGAGATTCGTGCCCAAGTAGAAAAATCACTCGCACTCGGTTATCGCCCCGACCATATCGATACGCATATGGGAACCTTGTACGGCTCACACGAATTCACCGCGGCTTACACCAAAGTGGCGGAAGAGTACGGCATTCCCGCGATGGTCATCGATATGTCTAATCCGGCGGTAGTGGAAGGATTTCGGCAGCAGGGCTACCCCATTACTGAGGAAATGCTGGCGGTGGTCAACAACTACAAGTTACCCAAACTAGACTATTTTTACTCTATCGGAAAAGGGGATACTTACGAAGCAAAATGTCAGAAGTTTTACGATTTGGTGCAGTCCTGGCAGCCCGGATTGATCGAGATCATCTTTCACCCTTCCGAAGGTACTGAGAACCTAAAAACGATCACCGGCTCCTGGCAGCAGCGTATCTGGGAAGCCGAAATGTTCGCCGATCCCGACGTAATTCAGTTTCTAAAAGACGAAGAAATCATATTCACCAACTGGAAGGAAATCATGAAACGCTTCAACGAGGGAGTGGTTCGGAACTAAGAGTTGATATGAGTCAACATAGTTCTTAGGATTTAAAATTATTACGATTTGTTCTGTAAGAGATGCCCAATCTTTTAAAATAGCCCAAACTAAGCTATTTTGGGAATTGCGAACAGTTAATTACTGAGCTGTCTGTTCAATTAATTGCACCGCGTAGTCGTGCTGGGGGTCTTTATTTTGTAGAAAGTCTTCAATGGTAGGTGAAACCAAATGATCGGGAATAATGCCACGACCTAATGGTATGTCAGGCTTTACATTGGTCAGATACCTTGCTAACGGTAGAAGCAATCGGATTTTGGTGTTGGGTAGAGTGATATTGAATTCCCAATTACTGGTGTTTCCGTAGTAATTTCCTCCGGTTTCTTCGCCGATAATGGTAGCCAGGCCGAGCGAGTGCATCCAGGCGGCAAAGTCAGAGGTAGCCGAAGCTGTAGAACGACCTACGAGCAGAAAAATATTTCCGGTAAATCGTTCCGAGGCGGGTTGAACCGTACCTAGCACTCGTTTATAACCAGCCGCCCGCTTGAGCAGATAAGTAGAGTCGGTTACCTCGAATCTAGTCATCATACGGAAGAGTTTATAGCGTAGCCAGCTTACTTCGCTGTACTTTCGGGAGTTTAGCTTTTTGTTCTTAAACTCAATGGCTTTGTATCCGGCAAAGGGTTCGGAAAGAAAGTAGGATAATAGGCTAAGCCCGTAGTCTTCGTTCCCCCCTCCGCGATCTCCCACATCCAAAATCAAATTGTCTACTTCAGCCTCTAGAATCTCATCCATGCTACGCGCTAAGACTTTCTTAAACTTGTACTTCTTCCCGTCTATTTCCCAGTTCGCAAATCGGGGTATTTTTAACGTTGCTGTGCTAGCTTCTTTATCAATGCTCCATTGAATCCACGGCCTTTCATTGTTGGTAGTCCCGTATCGCTCGCCCCTAATACTGTCTCGCTGAGGATAGCTAAGCCCCGCTAGCTGGTAATCCGCTAAACTTCCGTTTGGCTCTTTCACTACCAGACGAAATTGATCGCTATCGTCGATCAAGTATTTATAGCGGACATAAAATACGCTTTGCAGAAAATACGAAGCCCATCCTTTTTGATGACCATCGCTACTCGTGTGAGTCAATAGACGAGCAATAATAGAATCCATTGGAGTTTCATTGATCGATACTACTTCTACCCCTAGTGGAATTGATTCTACTTCACTTACATTTCGGTAGATATAGCCCTTGCCGTTCAAAATTTTCAGATCAAGGGGAAAGTAACGAAGACTATCGGTAAAGTAGACTTCGCCCATTGTTTCGGAAGGAGCAATGGTGGTATGAAGACAGTTTACTTGGGCAGTTAATTCACTGAGTGTGGGGAAAAACTCCCGCTCGGTCATGGGGTGATCTATGGTGGCGAGATGCTGGCCAAAACAACTGTCCATTTCGGCTTTCGTACTAGACCAGTAAAGTCCGGGATGGCTCTCTTCTAATGACTGACGAAACACGGTAAAGTCTTCTAGTAGCTCCTGCGTAGTGAATTTCTTATCCAGATAGCTATGCTCTTGCGCGTGTGTATATGTTGTGTGAAAGATGAGTAAGCAAATTAAATAGCTCAATAGCTTAAGCGTGGTTAGCATAGTTTTTACGGTAAGTAGACTCCAATAAAAAACTCACCATCCTTCAGCATATTGCGCTAAAAGAATATCTCTGACAAAAAAAGGCAGAAAGTTGACTCTTTCTGCCTTAATAGTTTAGGAGGTCTACCAGATCTAGTAGGGTTCGCCAGTACCTTGAAGTACCCAGGGCTTTGACCAAGCACTGTTTTTCCCATCCGGGGATGTGAAGGCGGTTTCCTCTAGTCGGTTGACGGCTTCCATCGCGTTGCTTTCGTTCACAGTCAGTTCGTCTTGCATGTAGTAGAACCGTAGTGGTAGAGCGGAGCGACGAGCGGCGTCACCGGCTTCCAGCGCGGGGAATCCGGTTCGGCGGTAGTCAAACCAGGCTTCGGTAGCGGCGGTCCAACTGGCAATCCATTTTTGGGTAATCAGTTGTTCCAACGTACCGTCAAACGCGGCAGGACCCGCTAAGTAGGCTTCGTACTGATCGCCTACGCCCCAAGTTTCCAGGGATGCCTTTACTCCGGCATTGTAGAGGGTTTGAGCATCACCTACGGCCCAACCGTTCAGGGCAGCTTCGGCTAAAATAAAGTGTACTTCGGCAGCCGACGCTAATCGAGCCAACAGCATGGGTCCGGTGGCATCTCGGTACATGTCGGATATAGCCGAGACGTGCGGATTGGCTGATCCTTGTCCGGCACCGGCATTCAAGTTGTACCCCGCGGGTATATTGCCAACGGCGGGTGGCAAACCCACGTATTCCGGGTCGGTGTTGTAAGGAATGCCGGGCGGAATTTGATCGGGACTGATGTAGCGTACTCCGTCAACAATAGTGTTCGTTTCAGCAGACAGGGTGTCGGATACGACCAAAGGAACCTCAACTTTCTCGGCCCATACGGCAATCCGGGGATCGTTGCGGGTTTGTAGGGCATCTACCAGCGTCTCGCACATCTGAATTCGGGTGTACTGGCTGCCTCCCAGATCAAACACACTGTTGGAAGGCCAAGCGTCATCTGAACCATTGCCTACGTAACTCATGGTGGCATCATTCTCAATACTGGTGATGATTGGGTACTGGTCGGGATCACTCACTATTTTCTCTACTCCCGCCTGGGCCATCGCCGGTTCTTTTCCCGAAATCCTCATATAGTACCGCAGCATTAGCGAGTTAGCGAACCTGCGCCACTGCAAAGGATCGCCGCCGTAGATTACATCCGTACCGTAGATGTTTTCGTTCTGAGCTTGACTTTCGTCGACAGCCAGTACGGTGTTGGCCATTTCCAAGTCAGCGAGAATACCTTCGTAGATCACATCCTGGGTATCGAAGGCCGGAAGCAGGTTTTCGTTTCCGCCTTCGGAGGCATTCAGGGCATTGGTGTAGGGAGCGTCGCCCCACAGATCGGTAATCATTCCAAAGTTATACGCTCGCATCACCAACGCTACGCCCTGATGAAAAGGGAAGTCCATCGCAACCGCCCGCTCGTATATGACTTTGTTGTCCCGAAGAATGTTGTAGTATTCTGCCCAGCTTTGGTTCGACCAGTCGTAGTTGTTATGACCGCCCGCCCAGCCGTTCTTTTGGGTGTGCTGCATCACTCCGGCAATATTACCACACCCCAGGTCCACTACGTTTCTTGACGACTCGGTTAGCACCGTGGCTAACATCAAATTGGGGTGCACGTTGTCGGGAGAAACTCCGTTCGGGTTTTCGTTTTTATTAATTAGATCATCCTGGCAGCCTAGTAAGAAAGCGGTTGATAATGCCAGCGTGGCGATAAGTTTATTCGTTGCTATTTTCATAATAATTATCGTTTAAAAGGTCAATCCTAGTTTGAAACCAATAGGGACTACGAAGGGCGTTACGTTGTAGCGTTCAATTCCCTGCTTAAGCTGTACCCCGTTACCCTGCGCGCTAGCTTCCGGCTGGTACGCTCGTTCGGGGTCTACACCAATCTTGGCTTTCGTCCACAGGATAATATTTCTACTAAACACTCCCACGTTTATATCTTGTAGCCCAATAGAATTAACGAACGTTCGGGGTAGCTGATAGCTTAACACTATTTCCCGAAGTTTAAGATAGTCGGCATCAAACAGGGCTGTTTTGGTAAAATCCCAGGCGTAGTTGGCCGCAAAAGGAATGTACCTAGTACCGTCTCCTCCTAAGTTTTCCACGTATTCGCCATCTTCGCCAACGTATACGCCCGGGTTGAAAACCCCATCGCCTAGCGTAACCCCATCTTCAAACGGAATAGGATGACCACCCAGTTCTTCGGTAGGTCCCCCTACAATGTTAACTCCATCGGTAATGTATTGATCTTGGTTAGCCACTAGCCAGTCGCGCAAAGCATCACCTTCCAAGTCGCCAGGATCAATTAGCTGATCTAGCCAGCGTTGAGAGCGCATGTCCGATTCCATGTATCGGTAGGTCTGAGAAACAAACTCCCCGCCTTTACGCCAGTCAAAAGTCATGTTCAGATTGAAGCCTTTGTAGGAAATATTAGTTTGCGCTCCCAGGATAAAGTCCGGATTAAAATTACCGATCTTGTTCTGGGTTTCGGCGGCATTAATAGATTGCCAACTTCCTTGGTTATCGAGAATAGGGTATCCGAAGTACGGTGAGTTTTCATCTTCTACCACCACCATCTTCCGATCGTAAATATCGCCAATTTCATCACCCACGTAAGTCCAGGCCCCACCTTTGGCATCCGTCCACAGCGTGAATAGATCAATGCCATCAGATAGCTCCTCAATGGTGGTTCGGATTCGGGTAAAGTTGGCACTGATGTCCCAGGTCCAGTTACCGTTACGAATAGGCGTGCCGCCCAGCATCAGCTCCCAGCCTCGGCTGGCGACCAATCCGGCGTTAATTATTTTTGAATTAGCACCGGAGGAAGGAGGTAGCGTAAGACCTAATATTTGATTCTCGTTTTCTATGGTGTAGTACGTACCCTCAAAGCGCAAACGGTTATTGAACAAGCCAACATCCATGCCCACCTCAAAGGAAGTAGCAATCTCCGGTTTGAGGTCTTGGTTCAATAATTCTCCAGGAGTGGATAAGCGAATAGCGTCGCCCCAATTGCCTACGTTATTAAGTACCGGTAGCAATCGGTAGGGATCGGTATCATTACCCACCTGGGCCCAGCCGGTTCTCAGCTTCAGCAGGTCAACGTTCGGTATGGTGACCATTTCACTCAACAACACACTTAGTGAGGCAGAAGGATAGAAGTAGGAGTTCTCTCCTTCAGGCAGGGTGCTAGACCA
>NZ_JBARYM010000654.1:0-3378 GCF_049647865.1 Tunicatimonas sp.
AAACTGGAGCCCTACGCTGATTTTTATATTCATTCATCACCCGAACGGAATTTCTCAATTTCTTCGGCAGAAAGACCAGTCATATCCGAGATTGTTTCCGTAGAGTAACCTTTGGTTAATCCTCGTTGAGCTGTTCTAATACGCTCTTCTTCTTTTCCTTCTTGGTGCGAGGTATCTACTACATTCTTGATGTCGCGGTAGTATTTCACACTTTCTTCGTAGGAGGCTCGTTCCTGCTTGCTAAACTTGGCAATCTCTGCTGCCTTAAATAGCTTCTGAAACACTCGCTCTTGCAATGCTTTGGGACGGTCTTGTAATTGAGATAAATATCGGAGTACATAGAGCCACTTCTCAAACTGAGCCCCTAACTGCTCCTCAGTTTTCTTAAACTTGGGAAGTTCGATATAAATGTAAGTTAGCTTTTCATAGAAGGTTCGGCAATCCTGATCTTTCTGCTTGATCGTATGTAGTAAATTTTCTTCATCCCGATGATCCTCGAAAATAAAATCAAGGATACCCACTGTATAAACTGCCGTAAGCTTGAACCGGGTGGCCGGGCCATTCTAGTCCCCTTGCTTCGCTTGTTCTTGAATAGGAAACGTAGAGTAGTATAAGGTTCGCTCCTTAAAGTAATTTTGTTTTGCTTTTTGCACCTCTACAATAAATTTGTCACCGTTTTCCCTTTCGCAGTAAATCCGGATCGCCGGCCGATCAAATATTGCTTTTCTATCTAAAATATTTCCTCCTAAATGCTCATTTTTAGCATAATTAAGTTTCTGAATACGATGATGGGGAGGAAGCAACTGATTAAGAAAATCAGTCAGCAAATCTTTGTTCGGCTCCGTTCCAAACAGTTTCTTAAAACCGTAGTCAGTCAGCGGCCGGGTGGCCGGTGCCATTGATATAACGTTCCATATTGCGAATTTAGCTATTTTACGCATAAACAGAGTACGATGAGCGAATTCAAAGAAAAGGTCGGACAACTGAACGCTCTAATTATTGAAGGCAATACGCTACAGGCAATGGAGTTATTTTACGCTAACGAAGTAGTGATGCAGGAGAACGAAGAAGAAGCCTAAGTAGGAAAAGTAGAATGCCTGGCAGCCGAGAAAGATAACTTATCAAAAGTGTCGAAAGTCTACAGTAAGCTATTGAATCAAGCCATTAATCTTCATCAAGAAGTCGTATTCAGCGAATGGGAAATCATATTTACTGATCACCAGGGCCACAAGTCTCAACTTACTGAAGTCTCAGTACAGCAGTGGGCTGACGGATTAGTTATTCGCGAGAAATTCTATTGCCAGACAATTCAGTCTATCGGTTAATCCTCACCACCCTACACAAATCATTATTCATTCGGCTATTAGCTAAACTAACCTTCTCTAAAAGGTGTTATTTCTGAGCTACCACAGCTAATTGTTTCCGCCTGAGGCGGACTAATTGTTCACTGCTAATTGAAATATGGATTTCAACCTCACCTCAGACTTCCAACCTACCGGCGATCAGCCCGAAGCTATTAATCAACTGATACAAGGTATAAATGCTGACGATCGAGCCCAGACCTTACTGGGAGTAACTGGTTCGGGTAAGACATTCACAGTAGCCAATGTGGTTGCGCAGTTGAATCGGCCTACGTTGGTTATTAGTCACAATAAAACGCTGGCGGCCCAACTGTACGGTGAGTTCAAGCAGTTCTTCCCCGAAAATGCGGTGGAGTACTTTATTTCTTACTACGACTATTATCAGCCCGAGGCCTATATTCCCACGAACAATACCTACATTGAGAAAGATCTTCAGATCAACGATGAAATCGAAAAGTTGCGGCTGAGCGCGACTTCGGCTCTCCTTTCGGGGCGGCGCGATGTTCTGATTGTGGCTTCGGTTTCCTGCATCTACGGACTAGGTAATCCTGATGAGTTTGGAAAGAATGTAGTTAAACTTCAGGAAGGTGATGTACTTTCGCGTCAGAAGCTGCTTTACTCGCTCGTTGATATTCTGTACAGCCGGACCGAAGGCGAGTTTCGGCGCGGTAATTTTCGGGTGAAGGGCGATACGGTAGATATTTTTATCGCTTACGCTGACTTCGCCTATCGAATCTATTTTTGGGGCGACGAAATTGAAGCTATCCACCGCATTGATCCGCACACCGGTAAAAAGCTAGCTGACGAACGGCTAATTACTATTTATCCGGCCAACCTGTTTGTGACCGGTAAAGCTACCCAGCAGCAGGCAATTCACGAAATACAGGACGACCTGGTAGCCCAAATCGGTAGTTTTGAAAAAGAACAGCGTTACTTGGAAGCCAAGCGTATTCAGGAACGTACTGAGTTCGACTTGGAAATGATTCGGGAGTTGGGTTACTGTTCTGGTATTGAGAACTACTCCCGCTACTTCGATCGTCGCGAACCCGGTCAGCGGCCATTCTGCCTATTAGATTATTTTCCAGAGGATTATCTAATGGTGATTGATGAAAGTCACGTGACGGTTCCCCAGGTTCGCGCTATGTGGGGCGGTGACCGTTCTCGTAAAGTAAATTTGGTAGATTATGGTTTCCGTTTACCGTCCGCTCTAGATAACCGTCCCCTGACGTTCAGTGAGTTTGAAATGATGATTAATCAGATCATTTATGTGAGTGCCACACCCAGCGACTACGAATTGCGCGAATCAGACGGGGTGGTGGTAGAGCAAGTGATCCGACCTACCGGCTTGCTGGATCCGGTGATTGAAGTCCGACCGAGTGTCAATCAGATTGATGATCTGTTAGGTGAGATTGACGACCGAGTGAAGAAAAATGAACGAGTGCTGGTAACTACCCTTACTAAACGAATGGCCGAAGAGATGCAGAAATTTCTGGAGCGGGCTGGAGTGCAGAGTCGCTACATTCACTCAGATATAAAACCACTGGATCGGGTAGAAATTTTGCGGGGTTTGCGATTGGGCGATTTTGATGTACTGGTAGGAGTGAACCTGCTACGGGAAGGGCTAGACTTACCGGAAGTATCGCTGGTAGCCATTCTGGATGCTGACAAGGAAGGATTTCTGCGGAACGAACGCTCGCTGGTGCAGACTATTGGTCGAGCGGCTCGTAATGAAAACGGTATGTGCATTATGTACGCCGACAAAGTTACTGGATCAATGCAAGTAGCGATTGACGAAACTAATCGTCGCCGGAGCCGACAGATGAAATACAACAAGGAACACGGAATTACCCCAAAAACTGTACTCAAATCTAAGGAATCGATTATGGGGCAAACCAAAGTAGCTGACTCGCGAAAGGCACCAGCCAAAACCTACACGGGTCCTGACAAAACCAGCATTGCCGCCGACCCGGTAGTTGCTTACATGAACAAGCCCGATTTAGAGAAGCTGATGAACCAG
>NZ_JBARYM010000655.1:0-5101 GCF_049647865.1 Tunicatimonas sp.
GTGCTGTTCTCTGTTGACTCGGCAGCGGGGAGGTTAAAAATTCCGGCTAAGCGAATAGCAAAATAAGGAGCTAGTTGTTCGGTGCTGAAATAGAACTTTGGCATTACTCCAACCGTAACGTCAGTAGCTATTCCACTGGCTGAGACAACTCCCAAATTTGGAGCTAGTACAAACTTCTCGCCAAGCCAAAACGGAATACTAATACCCAACTCGCTTTGCTGAAGCGATGCACTTAAACCCCAGCTTCGTTGGCTAGTTTGTGCTATGCTTGTAGTGTTGAATAGAAAGAAAATTAGCAACAGCGTGTACAACTTTTTCATTACTGTTAATATCTTTGTATTAAAATATTATCCCATAAAAGAACATCATCAATTTGAACATACAGCCGATAACCTCCGGGTGGTAAGGAGGAAACATCGATAGATATGGATTGATTATCAGAAGGTTCTATCTCTATCAGGGGAGTGCCTTGTGCAACTACAAGAAGAGCACTATTGATCACTATACTCTGATATAAAGCATTATCTATAATGGCAGCAGTAATCCAAACTCGCTCAATTTGACGCGATTCATTATTAAAAACACTTAAGAAAATAACATCCCTAGAAGGTATAGGAAAAGCAAAAAAGTTATACGCTCCGTCTTCCGAAGATGTCTTTGTATTGGGTTGTCCAACTTTCTGAACTAAATTACCGACCCTGTCCCGGTACTGAAACCCAGTAATTACTTCGCCACCTAAGTTGGGAGTTCTAAACGCTTCCTCTTCCGAACAGCCTATAGCACCCAATCCTATAAGAATGAAATAGTACACAAATTTCATGGGGACAAATATAAAAACTATAGTAGAAATCGGCACCTAGTTTTCGGCCTTCCGACTCCGGCTTCCGAATCTACTCCCTCGGAATCAAGCCCGAAGGAAAGACGACTACGCTTTCGTTACCATCTTTGCTTACGGCAGCTACTCCGAAGTAAAAGTTGTCGATAACGATACCTTCAAGCGTGTGTTGATCTGTTTTATCTACAAAACGCGAATAAGTCCATTGTGGGGCAGTGGTCTCTCGCCAGTAAACCTTATATCCGGCCAGTTGGGGGGCATCGCTCATATCCCAGGCCAATGTGGTAGACGCTTGTACAGCTCCACCAATCTTTACACTATCGGGGGCAGGTGGTGCCCAGCCCAAACCGGCCAGCGTAGTGGCATTCACCGCCGTGAGCTTCTTGGCGTATGGGAAATTGACTCCTTCAACCACATCGCCGTACTCAATACCGTTTTCTACCCGGATGTCCTGGTGTTGGCGATTATAATTTTCGTGGGCTTCCATAATTCTGATTCCCGGAAAACCTAAGTCACTGAACGGACGGTGGTGGCCACCTCGCCCGAAACGATCCAGTCGGTAAATCATCATCGGATTCATTTCAGGCATGTACGTGGTAGTCATTTGGTGCACGTAGCGAGCTAGCTGGCGGGAGATACCGTCTACTTCGCCCCCGGTAAATCGGCGGAAGCGACGTTGCTGCTCAGTTTCGGTGGGCGGAACGGGTTCGGAGAAGATACGAAAAGTGCGGTTATCGATCACTCCGTCTACTCCTTCAATATTTCCAATCATGTCATTGTTCAGCACTCCAAGTAGCTCCCAGTTATTTTCCTGAGCGTAGTTTGCCAAACCTTGTCCGCCGTACAGCCCTTGTTCCTCTCCAGCCAATCCGGCGTAGACAATGCTGGTTGGAAACTGATACTTCGTCAGTACGCGAGCAGCTTCAATCGTTCCGACCATACCGGAGGCGTTGTCGTTGGCTCCGGGGGCATCAATAGTATAATTAGTAGCATCCGAAGCGCGAGAATCAATATCGCCCGACATCATAATCATGCGGTTAGGATGCTGTGTGCCACGCTGAATGGCAACCACGTTCACAATATCTACATCTTTCACAATGCGAGAACCGGCCCCTTTCTCCGTTGGATTATGCTGGTAGAACACTTCCAAGCATCCGCCGCACTCTTCAGAAACTTTATCAAACTCCGCTTTAATCCAACGACGGGCCGCCCCAATTCCGCGTGTATCAGACACTGTATCGGACATAGTGTTGCGGGTACCGAAACCAGCCAACGTGCGAATATCCTGTTCAATACGCTCAGCCGAAACATCATCGATGATTTGATACATCCTCAAATCGACAGCAGGCGGGGCAGTCTCGGTAGTTTGGGCAAGTACTGCGTTAGCACAGATCAAAAGAGAGAATATGAGGTAAGATAAGAACTGATGATAATTCATAATTAGATATGTGTATTGGCTAGATGCCGACTATTGGACCGTAATCTGATTTGCCATCAACTTCTGAAAAAGGATATTTGTTTTCGTTGGTGCGACAACAAATTATCAATAACTTTAGCGGTGTAGCTAACTATTGACCTTACCATTGTGACCATCATTAAAATACTACTTATTTCTGTCGGGCTACTACTACAACTTTCCGGTTTAGCCCAAAGCAACTATGAAGAACTTAGCGGAGATGCGCTAGCGTCGGCTCCACTCAAAACGGCTCAGGCTTTAGCAAATACTTTGCTAACGGCTCAGAAAGCCGGGCAACCCTACCTACTTAAAGAATCGGAAGCCATTGCTGCGGTACAAGAAGAATTTAGTGCTGAAAAGCAGTCACAAACCTACAGTGCTATTCGCGATTTATTCGGTGATTATCAATCCATTACTTTTGAGCAGGCTCTTCAGACAACCACCAATCCCACTTATTATATCTTCCGATTTCGAGGAGAATTTGAGCGGGATAATGCTCAACCGGAGGTGCGGGTAGTTATAAACGAAGCGAAACAATTAGCTGGCTTCTCTATTGTTCCCTGGCAAGATAATCTTTGACTTTATAGATTATGCAGCAACTACGGATTGCCACCGCCCAATTTGAACACCACAATGGCGATAAGCAGCGCAACCGAGACGCGCTTCGGCAACTTGCCACACAAGCGAAACAGCAGGGTGCTCAGGTAGTTGCTTTTCACGAATGTTGTCTGTCAGGCTACGCATTTGCCCGCCATCTTTCTTTTGCAAAGCTTCAGCAGGTAGCCGAGCCAGTTCCTGACGGAGAAAGTACGCAGTGGCTTATCGAACTAGCCCGAGAGTTGAAATTAACTTTACTGGCAGGCTTGTTTGAACGAGATGGTGCCGACAAGGTCTACAATACTTACATTGGGGTAGATGCTAACGGTCTGGTTGCCCGTCATCGTAAACTGCACCCGTTCATTCACCCTCAACTTACTCCGGGTGATGCGTACACTACCTTCAAACTGCACGGCTGGACTTGCGGTACGCTAATTTGCTACGATAACAACATTTTGGAAAACGTGCGAGCTACTCGCTTCTTAGGAGCTGATGTACTATTTATGCCCCACGTAACAATGGGTACCCCATCTACTCGCCCCGGTGCCGGATTCTTTGAAACTGACTGGAATAAGCGTAAAACTGACCCTACAACTTTACGTACTGAGTTCGATGGACTTAAGGGGCGCGCTTGGTTAATGAAGTGGCTACCCGCTCGTGCCTACGATAATGCAGTTTATACGATCTTTGCTAATGCTATTGGCATGGACGACGACCAGCTAAAAAATGGTTGTTCTATGGTATTAGATCCGTTCGGAGATGTACTTGCCGAATGCCGATATTTAGGAAACGAAGTAATTACGGCTACCTGTGTTCCCGAAAAACTTACCCAAGCCGGTGGGTACCGTTACCAACAGGCTCGTCGCCCCGAACTTTATCGTGACATTCTCACCCAACCTCACACATCGGAGCAAAAAGTAGTCTGGCTACCATCTTCTGAACAAAATCAGTAATGCATTACCTACTTGCACCATTTTCTCTAATCAGCATAGTAGCCTTACTATTGTTAGTGCCCAAGACAAGAGAAACCAAAATCGGTGCCGATGCTCCTAATATCATATTTATTATGAGCGACGATCAGGGCTGGGGCGACGTTGGTTACCGTAATCATCCTGAACTGAAAACTCCAGCCCTGGACAGTATGGCGGCCAATGGATTAGTATTTGATCGCTTTTATTCGGCAGCTCCGGTGTGTTCTCCTACTCGCGGTAGTATGCTAACCGGACGGCACCCGTTCCGCTACGGTATCTACTATGCCAACGTAGGCCACCTGCCAGATGAAGAAGTTACGTTACCCGAAGTGCTTCAGCAATACGGGTATGCTACCGGGCACTTTGGCAAATGGCATCTGGGAACCATGAATCCCTGGATGGTTGAGAGCAACCGGGGTGGGAAGGCAAAAAATCAAACCCATTACTCGCCCCCCTGGGAAAATGGCTACGATGTATGCTTCGCTACTGAATCTAAAGTTCCTACCTGGAATCCAATGATAAATCCGCCGCACGAGGTAGCCGGTTCCAATAAACAACAAGCACCTGGTGATGCTTTCGGTACCTACTACTGGACGGGACCAGGCCAACTAGCTACTAAAAATCTGATGGGAACCAATGCTCGGGTAATTATGGATAGAGTAGTACCGTTTATAGAAAGTGCGGTAGATGAGCAAGTCCCATTCTTCACTACCATTTGGTTTCACACTCCGCACTCGCCAGTGGTAGCGGGCGATGAATACCGGGAGCAGTACGCTCACCTTTCCGAAGATCAGCAGCACTACTACGGTAGCATCACCGCAATGGATGAACAAATTAGTCGGTTACGGAATCTTCTGAAAGAATTAGAGGTAGCCGATAATACCATCATCTGGTTTTGTTCGGATAATGGTCCCGCAGCCGAAGGCGGTGGGCCGGGGTTAGAATCCGGCGGACGACAACAGGGAACTACCGCGGGGTTAAGAGGGCGGAAAGGCACGCTTTACGAAGGGGGTATTCGCGTACCCTCGGTGATTGAGTGGCCAACTATTATCCGACAGGCTAGAAACACAAATTACCCCGTAGTTTCTTCGGATATGTATCCTACCATTTTGGATATTCTTAACATTACCGATCCTTCTACCAGTATTAAAGATGGAAAAAGTATCTGGCCAGTATTACGGGATGACGCAGAAAGTGAACGAGATGCTCCTATTGGCTTTCAGTCTAGTTGTAGAGGAGAAA
>NZ_JBARYM010000656.1:0-5898 GCF_049647865.1 Tunicatimonas sp.
GCGCTAATAAGAAGCAATCAGTAGAAGAGAAAGAAGAAATAGAGGTTGAGTCTGATGTGGTAGCTGGGATGGAGAAAAACGAAGTTCGGCTGGGTAATGGAACCGTATACGAGACTGTAGGCGACAATGAAGCTTTACATTTTTTAGAAAACGCTTTACGTTCTACTGGGTTAGATTCGGTGCTTTCTTTAGCTGGCCCCTACACTTTATTTGCCCCTTCGGATAGAGCTTTTGAAGAGATTGTGCCTACTGAACAAAATAATTTACCCAATGCAATAGATCAGGATGAGCTAAAAGCAATTTTAATGAATCACGTGGTAGCCGGTGAGTACCGAGCGGCCGATTTGGTAAACGAAGAAGTATTACCGACTTTAGGCGGTAAAGAGTTATCGATCATAAAAATTGAGAACAAAATTACCATTGATAGTGCCGATTTGGTCTTCAACGATCGTATTGCCGACAATGGAATTGTGCATATTATTGATCGGGTGCTAGTATCCAATTAACCTTCATCGTTGAAAGTAGGCTTATTTTTCGGCTCATTTAATCCCATTCATACCGGGCATCTTATAGTAGCCAATGTAGTGCGGCAGCAAGCCGCACTAGATCAGGTGTGGTTTGTGGTTTCGCCTCAAAATCCGTTCAAAAAGCAAAAAGCACTTTTGAATGAGATTGATCGGCTGAGAATGGTAGAACTGGCCGTAGAAGACAATTTTGATCTTCGGGCTTGTAATGCTGAGTTTAGTATGCCCAAGCCTAGCTATACCGTGAAC
Source organism: Tunicatimonas sp. (assembly GCF_049647865.1). Classification (NCBI taxonomy): domain Bacteria; kingdom Pseudomonadati; phylum Bacteroidota; class Cytophagia; order Cytophagales; family Catalimonadaceae; genus Tunicatimonas; species Tunicatimonas sp. The sequence goes on from NZ_JBARYM010000656.1 coordinate 774, forward strand.
ACCTTAGCCTACTTAAATGAGCGTTACCCTCAGCACCAGTTTTCTTTGATTTTAGGCAGTGATAATTTAACGCACTTGCATCGCTGGAAAAATGCAAAAGAGATTCTCACTCATACCTCGGTGCTAGTATACCCTCGTCCTAACGTAGCTGAGGAAAAAATAAAGGACGAGATCAGAAATCATCCGAACATTAAAAAAGTAGAATCCCCATTGCTGGACATCTCGGCTACCTTCATCCGCCGAAGTATTCGGAGCAGGCTATCGGTTAAGTATTTAGTGCCCGATTTAGTAAAAGAATACATTCAAAGCCGGAAATTATACTTGTAGCTGCGCTGTAATCCGGAAATCGCAGTCCGGAATCCAGTATTCGGTCTCCGGCTTCCTTTTCACACCGTCATAATCTCTTTTTCCTTTGTCTGAAATACGCTTTCTACTTTAGCCGTAAATTGATCGGTGAGCTCCTGAACTCTATCTTCGCCCCGCTTTACTTCATCTTCCGAAACACTCTCTTTAAGTAAGTCTTTAATACTGTCATTAGTATCTTTTCGGACGTTTCGTATACTAATCTTTCCGTTTTCAGCCTCATTCTTTGCTTGCTTTACCAATTGCACTCGTCGCTCTTCAGTAAGCGGAGGAATATTTAAACGGATTAATTCGCCATCGTTTTGAGGGTTCAAACCCAAATCAGAATTCATAATTTCTCGCTCAATCTCGCTCAGCAGGTTCTTCTCCCAAGGTTTAATCATAATAGTACGGGCATCGGGAGTGGTAATGGAAGCTACCTGGTTGATGGGAGTGGAATTTCCGTAGTATTCTACCATTAGGCCCTCCAGCATATTAGGTGTTGCTTTACCTGCCCTAATTTTTGCAAACGCTTGATGAACGTGGGAGAGCGACTGCTCCATCAATTGTTTGGCTTCGTCCAGATAAAGTTCGATTTCTTCAACCATGCGTATAAAAAGTTAGGTTTCAGTATTAAAAATATACTTGAGGAAGCGAACTTACTAAAAAATGGAAAAAATTCTTAATTAATCAACGTTCCTACCTCTTGTCCGCTAATTAGATTAAATAGGTTGCCGGGTTTGTTCATGTCAAAAACAATAATAGGCAGATTGTTTTCCTGGCAGAGGGTAAAAGCCGTCATATCCATCACGTTAAGTTTTTTCTGGTAGACTTCGCCAAAAGTTATGGTAGAAAACCGGGTAGCCGTTGGGTCTTTTTCGGGGTCAGCGGTATATACTCCGTCAACGCGGGTTCCTTTTAGCACCACATCCGATTCAATCTCAATAGCTCGTAGACTAGCAGTTGAGTCAGTAGTAAAGTACGGATTCCCGATACCCGCCCCAAAAATAACAATGCGTCCTTTTTCCAAGTGGCGAATGGCCCGACGGCGAATAAACGGCTCACATACCTGCTCCATTTTAATACCAGACATCAGTCGGGTATAGACTCCAGTTTGTTCCAGCGCGCTTTGCAAAGCCATACCGTTAATAACAGTCGCCAGCATCCCCATGTAATCACCTTGAACGCGATCCATACCCGAATTTTGCGCTTGCACTCCCCTAAATATATTCCCACCGCCAATAACAATAGCCACTTCTACCCCAATATCTTTTACCTGCTTAATTTCTTGAGCGTACTGATGAATGCGTTCCGGATCGATGCCGTAGGGTTGGTTCCCCATGAGGGCTTCACCACTTAGTTTTAAAAGAATGCGCTGGTACTTCATGCGGGTCGTTTGATTAGTCGTAAATTAGATGCAAGTAACGCAAATTTATCTAACCGGCAGGGGTGGTGTAAGGAAAAGTTATCGATAGTGTTATGGTGTTAAAGTACAAAGTGTTATAGTTCAAAGTTCAAAGATTTGATTTAAGGATACACAATAGTTCAAAACTTAGAAATTCATAACACCATAACACCATCGTACTCAAACACTGTAACACTCAATCACTCAAAACTAACTAGCACCTGGTTTTTCTCCACGCTCTGCCCGGTTTTTACTGAAATTGCGGCTACTGTGCCCGAAGTAGGAGATTTAATAATATTCTCCATTTTCATAGCTTCCAGCGTAAGCAGTTTATCACCAGCTTCTACCGAGCTGCCTACATCAATATTGATCCCCCGAATCAGGCCAGGCATCGGGCTACGTACTTCTTTCACTACTGCTTCCAGAGTGGCATCCATACCTAGAGTCTCTAATAGTTTATCAAGATCGGATTGCAGTTGTATCGAAACTTTTTTTCCATTTACTGAGATAACAAATTGTTTGGTGTCGTAATTAACCTCTATCACTTCAGCGCGATAAGATTTATGCTGATGAATTATATGAAAGAAGGACTCAGAAAGCTGATGAATATTAAGGGGAACTTCTTGCTTATTAATTTTGATAGATTCGGGGTTTACCTCAACGGTTAGGGTATTGGTATTATTAATAGTGGCTTGGTACATAGTGCAAAAGAAGTGTTCGTAAGCAAGATACAAACATTCGCGATACTCAACTAAAGCTATCAATGATTGATTTGAAGTGCTCTCGGTACTTTGGCCCAATAGAGATTCTGACTTCGCCGATGTAGATGTGATTGTCTCGGATGAGATCGAGGTAGTTTAACGACACAATGTACGAGCGCTGAACTTGAATAAAGCCGGAGGCTGGTAAGCTAGTTAAAACTTGTTTGATGGTCGAACGCACCAGTACCTTTCCGCTTTGTAAATGGTACGTTACATAATTGCCACTGCTTTCAACGTACTTTACATCCTGATACTTAATCTTGTGTCGCTCACTGCCCATATTTACAAAGAAAAATTCTGGCAGTGCGTCGCTTGATGTACGTAATCGGTTTTGCACTTTTAAAACAGCGGCGTGAAAACGAGGGAATTCAAATGGTTTTAATAAATAGTCTACAGCGTCAACATTATAACTTTCCAGCGCGTATTCACTGTAAGCTGTAGTAAAGATGATGAATGTTTGGTTTTTTTGAATAATTCGGGAAAGTTCTATCCCCGAAATGTCGGGCATATTGATATCCAAAAAGATGAGATGAATGTGGTTTTCCTCCAGAAAACTTAGGGCTTTAAATGGATTAGTAAATGTCTCAACTAATTGCAAAGACACAATGTGAGAAGCATGGTTTTCAATGATCCGCAGAGCGTTTGGTTCATCGTCTATGGCAATAGCTCTGATCATGAAATAAGGTTAAGTTTCAAATTAACCCGGTATTGATCGCCTTCCTTACCGTAATTTAATGTGTGATTATTTGGATAGATAAGTGCCAGTCGGGTTTTTACATTCTCCAATCCTAGTCCTCCTATCTGAAATTGGTCAGATCGATGTACCGTATTTTTTACTTCCATGAATAACAGTTTACTTTCCAATCGGAGGTGTATGGCAATATGAGACGCACTAGTGGTACTAATTCCGTACTTAAAGGCATTTTCGATAAACGGCATCAAAATCATAGGAGCAATGTTTAGATTCTCTGCTCTGTGATCATTTGAATTAATCTGAACATTTAGTTGCTGGTCTTCATTGAGCCGCATTCGTTGCAACTCAATGTAGCGTTCCAGATAATTCAGCTCCTTATTCAGCGAAATAAAATCAGCCTGCGAATCGTGCAGACTGTACCGCATTAAAGTGCCTAGCTGAGAAATATTGCTGGCCGTATTGGTTGCCTGTTCCTCTAGGGCTACCGCATAGATGTTATTCAACGTGTTAAATAGGAAATGAGGGCTTACTTGGGCTTTTAGTAATGCTAATTCCATGGACGATTTTTCCGCAAGCAGCCGACTTTTAACTTGCTCGTTAACGAACCAGTCTTTGATAAATCGATAGGCAAACGATGTGTAAACAACCCAAGGTAGTTGGCTAAATACCAACTTATCGAAGCTGCGGAATTCTCGGAGTGCCCATTGACTAAATTCTTCGAAAAAGTTGAGGCTGGCCCAATCGTTAATCATCCAAGGAGCTAATAACAATATTGTATGAAGCACTTTAACAACAATGAGTACTATTGCCAATAGTAAAGCATACGTAAGCCATTTGTCCCGCTTAAAGAACTGGGGAATAAGTATGAAAGCATTAATGTAAATGGGTAAAATAAAGGTCAGGACCAGCGAAATTAACCGGAAGGTAATATGTACTGAATCCAGGTTATTCGACCAAGCGTAGAAGGCCGAAGCCATTACCAGCAACCAGAAGGTCAGATGAAACCATGCTTCCCGCTTATCTAGGTCAATGAATGATAGGTTCATTATGAAACGATTTAGTTAACAACGACCCAATCTTATTATTTACGCAGCTTAACTAAAAATTAATGTGACCAGTACGCTTGTGCTTGATGCAAATAAGCCTGTAGATGTGACTAAAGAAATAATGTCAGTCGGAATTACTACTTCCCCCATGTTAACTAACGAACTCTTAGCAGGATGGGCTTTTGCACCATCTGAGATGAATGGGCAATAGTATGGCAAGTAGATCTGAACAATACAACGGAGAGGTGACCTTAATCATTGGCAACAAAATGCTCAGTATTTTTAGCTTCTCCGTTCACGTCGAAGTGAGTAAACGTAATTTGGGGCTGGTTTTCTTCCCGTTTTACGGTGACCCCTAAAAAGCCACCAATTAAATTTAAGTAACGATGCTGAGGTTGTTTACCCGCATTCCAGCCCTGCACGTGCGAATCGCTGACCGGGCCCGAACCAAACTCAAGGAGTTGGGTAGTGCTATCTTGCGAAACATACTGCCAATGCCGATCACCGTTAATCACGTACGTGTTGTCGTGCTGAGTAAGTAGATTTCTCAACCACATACCTTCGGTTTGAAAAGCTGTGTTCGCATGATTATCTGATTTTTTCTTTCGGTCGGGACCCACCACGGGCGTAGCTGAAATGACTACTTTAAAGGTTGCATCTGATTCTGCTAAGGTTTGAGTAAGCCAATACTTTTGTTGCTGGCCTAGTATGGTTTTTCCTTCGCCATCGGGAGCTTGGTTAGCACTACGGTACTCTCGGCCTTCCAGCAGCCAGATCTGTAAATCTTGCCCCCAACGAACCGTTCGGTAGGGAAGCTCTCTCATGGGAACATTTTCGTTCCAGATTACCAACCCTTCGGCATACGATAACTTTCCGT
>NZ_JBARYM010000657.1:0-1828 GCF_049647865.1 Tunicatimonas sp.
CAAAAGAATTGTGGCAAGCCTTCATGTCCAAGCGAAGCACAATTACAAATACTATTGGAACTGCGTTTTACTCAATAGAAGTTTATGACAATCTAGATTTCTTCGAACAGTTTGACCCAACGCATGAATTTGAAAAGTGGGCCGCAGTTCAGGCTCGTGATTATGAAGCTATTCCTAACAAGATGGAGAAGCTGACTATTTCCACTGGACTTTATGCAGTGTTCACTTATCAAGGAAAATCGAGTGAATTCACTCAGTTCTATCAGAATATTTACGGAAGCTGGCTGCCAAATTCGGGTTACCAATTAAACGATCGACCCCATTTTGCGCTAATGGGCGAGAAGTACAGAAACAATGATTCTAATTCCGAAGAAGAAACCTGGATTCCAGTAATTCCCAAATCCTAATTCCCAAAATTTAAGACCCATCAATGGCTAAATCCAAAGTAAAAACTGTATATGTCTGCCAGGAATGCGGAGTTTCTTCACCTAAGTGGCAGGGCCGGTGTCCTTCGTGTGCTGCCTGGAATACTTACGTAGAGGAAGTAGTCCAAAAAGAAACCCAAACGCCTACTTGGCGGAGTAATCAACCTAAAGAGAAAGTGGCTACTCGCCCAGTGCCTCTTCAGGAAATTGAATATCAGCAGGAGTATCGTACTAACACGCAAGATGCTGAACTAAATCGGGTGCTGGGCGGGGGTATTATGCCTGGCTCGCTCGTGTTAATTGGGGGGGAGCCGGGCATCGGTAAGTCTACGCTAATGTTGCAGATTGCGGTATCGTTGTCGCAGAAGGTGCTATACGTTTCAGGGGAAGAAAGTAATCAGCAGATTAAAATGCGAGCTGAGCGACTTACGGCCTCTAACACTAAACCTTCTTGCTACATTTTAGGTGAAACGGCCCTGGCCGCTATATTCAAACAAATTGAGCAGCTTCAGCCCAATATTGTTATCATCGATTCTATCCAGACATTACGGTCTAGTCATATTGAATCGGTGGCAGGTAGTGTTTCGCAGGTGCGGGAATGTACCGGAGAGTTGATGAGGTTCGCTAAGGAAAGCAATACTTCGGTTTTTTTAATTGGACATATTACTAAAGAGGGCAGTATTGCCGGGCCAAAAGTGCTGGAGCATATGGTAGATACGGTTTTGCAATTTGAGGGCGACCGTCATTTATCATATCGGATTCTACGGACGATTAAAAACCGCTTTGGGTCTACCTCTGAACTAGGTATTTACGAAATGTTAGATACGGGTTTACGGCAGGTGAGTAACCCTTCCGAAATTCTTATTTCTCAGCGAGAGGGCGAGTTGAGCGGCATCACTATTGGAGCTACTATGGAGGGAAACCGTCCGCTACTAATAGAAATACAATCGCTGGTGAGTTCGGCAGCCTATGGTACGCCCCAACGCAGCGCTACCGGCTACGATGCCCGTCGGCTAAACATGCTATTGGCAGTGCTAGAAAAGCGAGTAGGTTATCGGCTGGGCACGCAGGATGTATTTTTGAACATGGCCGGAGGGCTAAAGGTAGAAGATCCCGCTATTGACTTGGCGGTTTGTGCTTCGCTGGTTTCTTCCTTTCTGGATGTCCCTATTTCCAGCCGTATCTGCTTTGCGGCTGAAGTAGGTTTAGGCGGTGAAATCCGGGCAGTAAATCGGGTTGAGAGCCGAATAAGTGAAGCCGAAAAGCTAGGGTTTGAAGAGATTTTCATCTCAAAGTTTAACACTAAAGGGCTAGATCAGAAGAAACATAAAATTCAGATTCATAGCATGAGCAAATTGGAAAGTATGATTGATCATTTGGTGAAATAGCTTATCTGATATATG
>NZ_JBARYM010000658.1:0-3107 GCF_049647865.1 Tunicatimonas sp.
ATCAATTGAGCAGCTTACCCAATTATTTCAAAGATTTTATCCCGAGTATCCGTTTGACTATTGGTTCTTAGACCAAAAGTACCAATCGCTCTACGCCGCTGAACAGCGCATTTCCACCTTATCTAAATACTTCGCCGGAATTGCCATTCTGATTTCCTGCCTGGGTTTATTCGGTTTAGCCGCCTTTACGGCGGAACGTCGCTTAAAAGAAATTGGTATTCGTAAAGCACTGGGTGCTAGTGCTACGAGTATTGTAAGGTTGTTATCCAGTGACTTTACCAAGATGGTATTGGTCGCCATTGGAATTGCCTTACCTATCAGTTATTTCGCGGCACAGCAATGGCTACAAAACTTTGCCTTCCACATCGATTTGCAGTGGTGGTACTTTGCCGGGGCGGGGTTATTAGCGCTACTCATTGCTTGGTTTACAGTAGGACTACAAACGGTGAAAGCTGCTCGGGTGAATCCGGTGGACTGTTTGCGGGATGAGTAGTTAGTTATCTAAGATCGGTATTAATAACCTCCCGGATATCGGCAATTAGTTTGTTTGCCAAATGTTCTGCCGTAGCGCGGGAATTGGATTCGGCAATAATGCGGATGATAGGCTCAGTATTAGATTTGCGCAAATGCACCCATTCTCGGTCAAAGCTGATCTTTACTCCGTCGGTAGTGTTTACCGGATGGTTGGCATAACGTTCGGCTAAAGTAGTCAGCACACCTTCCAGATCAATCTCCGAAGGTAGTTCCATTTTGTTTTTGGAAATATGGTACTGCGGATACTTCGCCTTCAGTTGAGAAATCGGTTTGCCGAATTTAGCCAGATGCGATAAGAACAAGGCAATACCTACCAGCGCATCGCGGCCGTAGTGCAGCTTGGGAAAAATCACCCCGCCATTGCCTTCTCCACCAATAATAGCATCGGTTTTCTTCATAGCCTTCACTACGTTCACTTCTCCTACAGCCGAGGCAATATAGTTGCCACCGTGCTTTTTAGTGACATCAGATAAAGCTAATGAGGAAGAAAGGTTAGATACGGTGTTACCGCCTTTATTCAATCCTAAGATATAATCAGCTACTGCAACTAATGTGTATTCTTCACCAAACGGATCACCGTTTTCCTGAATTAAGACCAAGCGGTCTACGTCGGGATCAACCACAATACCTAGATCAAACGCGCCTTGCTCCATCTTACCACAAATGTGGTTCAGGTTTTCGGGAACGGGTTCCGGGTTGTGGGCAAATGATCCGTTAGGTTCGCAGTAAAATTTTTCTATCTGATCAACGCCTAGCTTTTCTAGTAACATTGGCACCGCAATACTACCCACCGAATTGATACAATCAATAGCGACTTTAAAATTTCGTGCCTGAATAGCTTCCGCATCTACTTCAGGCAAAGCCAGTATTGCTTCAATATGTTTTTCGGTGGCCCCTTCACCCCGTTGGTACGAGCCTAGTTTGTTAACCGTAGCAAAGTCAAAATCAGCAGATTCGGCTAGGTCAAGCACCACTTTTCCAGCTTCAGCCGAAATAAATTCACCTGCCTCATTCAAAAGTTTGAGGGCATTCCACTGACCGGGATTATGACTAGCCGTGATGATAATACCACCTTGCGCTTTCTCATTAACTACGGCCAGCTCTACGGTAGGAGTTGTAGCCAAATCAATATCCAGCACATTAATTCCTAACCCTTGTAGCGTAGCACTGACTAGCTTAGCTACCATACTACCCGAAATACGAGCATCGCGGCCAATAACTATTTGCACTTTACCGTTGTGCGATTTGTTACCCTGCTGCTGCTTCAGATAAGTGCCAAAAGCAGCCGTATATTTAACTGTATCGATAGGAGTGAGTCCCTCTCCAACGGAGCCGCCAATAGTGCCCCGAATACCGGATATTGATGAGATAAGTGTCAAAGATAGTGTGGTTTGTGAGATTTCGCTAAAAACAATAAGCAGTGGGTGGCGAAATAGAAAATCAGTCGAACTTAGCCAACACTTTATTTACTTCTGAATCAGGATTACCGCAGGCTTCACCGGCTTTTTTACCGCAGAAGCCGCAGTCAGATCCTTCTTTATTCAGATAAGGGTTCTGAGAAGCGCAAGTACCCTTAAATTCTCCGTCTTTTAAGAAGATAAGACGGACGCTCATCAGTATGAAGAATAAAGCAATAAATCCTATGGCTAATAATATAGTAGTCATAACTTCGGTGTTTGATGCAAAGATAGCATTACTGATTGAAAACGAGTGAGCTGGATACAAAGTTTCGGGAAGAATTGTTTAATGTTGTTAGTTTATAGTCCACTGCCAATAGTCCGTTGTTGAAATTCTATCGTTTTTACTAACCTATGGATCGTGGACCGTCAACTATAAACCTCACAAATTATGAATAACCCAATAAACGAGCGGCGTGCAGTAGCCCTGGATGCCTTTGATCGTCTCCTTACAATCATGGAAGAGTTACGGGTGAAGTGCCCCTGGGACCGCAAACAGACTATTGAAAGCATTCGTCATCTGACTATTGAAGAAACATACGAACTATCGGATGCAATTTTGAGTGGCAACCTCAGCGAGGTACGTAAAGAGCTGGGCGACTTGGCCCTGCACCTGGTTTTTTACGCTAAAATAGCCAGCGAACAAAAAGCCTTTGACATTAGCGATGTGCTGAACGGTATTTGCGATAAGTTGATTCGGCGGCATCCCCACGTGTACGGCGACACGGAAGCCAACGATGCTCGCGCCGTTGAGCAAAACTGGGAGCAGATTAAACTGAAAGAAAGAGAAGAGGAAGGCGCAAGCGAAACCCGCAAGTCGGCACTGAGTGGAGTACCCTCGTCCTTACCGGCTCTGCTGAAAGCCTTTCGGATGCAGGAGAAAGCCCGAGGAGTAGGATTTGACTGGAGCGAAAAGTCCGAAGTGTGGGCGAAAGTGCAGGAAGAAATGCAAGAATTTCGAGATGCCGAAGTGCTAGGTAACTCAACTGAAATGGAGGACGAATTCGGCGACCTGTTGTTTGCTCTGATCAACTACGCTCGCTTTGCTGGAATTAATCCGGAAGAGGCTCTGGAGGGGACTAACCGAAAATTTATGCATCGCTTTCAGTATATTGA
>NZ_JBARYM010000659.1:0-1711 GCF_049647865.1 Tunicatimonas sp.
AGTTTATGGAGCCGGTACAATTGGAATGGCTATTCGCTACGCCAGGCATCTTCGGATAATGTACCAGTTGTTGGCTAACGCTACTTCTCAAGCCACTGGTAAAGTACAGCTTCGCTTAGTAAAGCAATCAACTGCTCCGTTCAGCTTTGGTCGGTACGTGGTGGTGAATAGAGAAGAATATAATCAGGGTAAGATTCCTGAAGAGGTTATTCAGCATGAGTACCTGCACGTTCGCCACGGACACACACTAGATATCCTATTTATTGAGTTGATTCTAATTTTCTTCTGGTTTCATCCGCTACTGTGGTTGTATCGTCGAGAGCTAGTAGCGAACCATGAGTTTTGCGCCGATAACTATGTAATAAACCAGATATCTCCGGCTTCATCTTATAGTCATACATTATTAGATTTTATACACCGTGGTTCCTATCCACATTTGGGTAGTGGCTTCCGATATTCTTTAACCAAACACCGAATTCTTATGATGCAACGTTCTTCTTCTTCTGCCTTTGTTTTTGCGAATAAATTAGGTTGTACCGCACTAGCACTAGTGGGCTTTTTTGTTATAACCTCCTTCACGAGTCAATCTAACCAGTCGGACTATCACCCCAACGATTCGGTATTTACGGTAGTGATTGATGCCGGACACGGTGGGCGCGATACCGGCACTACCAATAAGCAACATCAGGAAAAAGACATAGTGCTGGCTATTGCTCAAGCCATGGACGAACTAGCGTCAACTTCTTCGCTTCGGTTAATTTACACTCGCCAGGGGGATGACCCTATCTCTTTAGCCGATCGGGTAGGAGTAGCCAATCAGAGCGAGGCCGATTTATTTCTTTCGTTGCATATTGGTCAACACGATGATCAGAATCAGCAAGGCTTGGAAGCCTACTATTCCGCAAAGAATCCTCAGAGCAGCTTATCGGAAGAATATAGCCAGCAATTTATCCAAAATATTACGCTCACCGAAGCTGGGAAAAGTGTGGTAAAACAAGCCGATTTTCTAGTGTTGAAAACTGCTTCCTGTCCATCAGTACTGCTTAATCTGGGGTTTTTGTCCAATCCGCAAGAATCAGCGTTCTTGGCTTCCGAAAAAAATCAGCGACAATTGGCTTCTCAAATCATACAAACGCTCACTGAGATTCAGAAGAAATAGTCGTTCTCGAAGTCTTTTAATTTTGCTACTTTCGGGCTAGTTACGAATCCAGATCAAAGAATATGCGACGACTGCTGTCCCTACCAATTGTATTTTTAGCACTTAGCTTAGGTAACTTAGGATGTGATCCAACGCAACCCGCTACTGCTGAAAACACCTCCGCTTCGACCGATACTTTACAAAATGCCTACAACGTAGCTTTGCTGATTATGAATGGGGTATACAACACCGAACTTACGGCTCCCTACGATATTTTTCAGCACACCATTTTTCGTGAGGAGATTAAGCCTATGCGCGTATTTACGGTAGCTAATACTACTGAAATAGTCACCACCTTTGAAGGAATGCGAATTTTGCCGGACTACAATTATCTTCAAGATGAATTTCCAGCGATTGATATTCTGGTAGTCCCTAGTGCTGAACATCACCTGGATACTGATTTGGAAGATGAAGCGATGCTAGAGTTTGTGCGTAAAGCGGCAGAAAACGCCCAGTTCGTTACCTCCCACTGCGATGGTGCCTTTGTATTGGCTAAAGCCGGAATCTTAAACG
>NZ_JBARYM010000660.1:0-1783 GCF_049647865.1 Tunicatimonas sp.
ATTTCTAACGGTAGGGGTTCTCACAATAGCAGGGCACTTAGGAGCTAGTCTTACCCACGGAGAAGATTTTCTGAGTAGTACGTTACCCTGGAATAACGATGGGTACGAAGAAGGAAAGGCTGCTGAACTATTGACCGAATTTGCCTCAGTGTCGGATGAAAAGACACTGAGCGAGAACCAACTGAGTCGGCTGAACCTGGAAGTACGAGCAATTTTCGCCCACAACTGCTACCAGTGCCATAGCGAACTCAAACAGAAAGGTGAACTGGTACTAGAAACTGAAGCTGGAGTGATGCGCGGTGGCGAGTCCGGTGAAATACTCGTGAAAGGCAATGCTGAGCGTAGCGAAATTATCCGTCGAGTAAAACTTCCGCGAGATCACGAAGAGTCGATGCCCGGCAAAGGCAAGGCATTGTCCCAGGAAGAGATTGCTTTGATCAGCCTATGGATCGATCAGGGAGCTTACTGGGCCGATGCGTCACTAAAGGTTTTTCCCGAAGCGGAGTTAGCTTTGTCTCAGCCCAAGTTGCCCAAGGGGACCGATCATTTAGCGCATCCGGTAGATCGTCTCACCACCGCTTACTTTGAAGAAAAAGGCGTTGAGTTCTTTGGCGTAGTGGATGATAGAACATTTATACGACGAGCCTACTTAGATGCGATTGGTCTGTTACCTAGCCCAGATGATGTGCATGCTTTTGAGCAAGATTCATCTCCTAACAAGAGAAATCAGTTGGTAAAAGAATTACTGAGTGACGATATAAACTATACTCAGCACTGGCTTAGTTTCTGGAATGACTTACTGAGAAACGATTATTCTGGAACTGGTTTTATCACGGGTGGTCGCAAGCAAATTACTGGTTGGTTATACGAATCTTTGCTCACCAATAAACCTTACGACAAAATGGTGAAGGAGCTAACCAATCCCACCGAAGAATCTGAAGGGTTCATCAAAGGAATTCAGTGGCGGGGCGTCGTAAACGCTAGCCAACGTACTGAGATGCAGGCAGCGCAGAACATCTCGCAGTCGCTAATGGGGGTGAATCTGAAATGCGCTTCCTGCCACAACAGTTTTGTTAGCAATGTCACGTTGAATCAAGCCTACGGATTTGCGAATATTTTTGCTGATTCTACGCTGGAAATATATCGCTGCGATAAGCCTACCGGAAAAATGTCTCAGGTATCGTTTCTCTACCCCGAATTAGGGCACATTGAGGCCGAAACGGTCAAGGAAAAACTAAAAGCCCTTTCGGAGGTGATGGTAAAACCCGAAAACGGACGCTTGTACCGCACCATTACCAATCGGCTGTGGGACCGGCTGATGGGAAGGGGAATCATTGTGCCCCTCGATGAAATGGATAACGCACCCTGGAGTGCGGATTTACTGGATTGGCTAGCGGCCGATTTTATTAATCATAACTATGATCTGAAACATTTGCTTGAGAGAATCATGACTTCCCAAGCTTATCAGCTTCCTTCGGTACGGTACGAGAAGGCCGCCTCACTGATGTCAGAAGAGTACGTATTTACTGGCCCGGCTCGTCGCCGACTGAGTGCCGAACAGTTCGCTGATGCGTTGAGTCAGGCAATTACTCCAGTCTATTATTCCGCCGCTTACAATCCTGAGCCGGACAAGCTAGCGGCTTCCTGGATTTGGACCCGGGAGGTTGAAGTAGAGCGGGACGTACTGCCCAAACCCGGCAAGCGGCACTTCCGCTACGAGTTTAACCTGCCGTCTAATAAAAGCCTTCAAGCAGCAGAGGCACTGATTACGGCTGACCATTCT
>NZ_JBARYM010000661.1:0-2709 GCF_049647865.1 Tunicatimonas sp.
TGACTTAAAGATTGTCTCTTTTTGCTCGGGATGCTGCTGGAGATAATTCTCCCAAAAGGTGCGAGCTTCTCTATCCTCAGAAAGAACCCATTGTTGAAAAGAGTCATCAGCCACAAAATCATCAATGGTCTGGTAATTGGACATAGGCAGTTAATAGCGCTTACTATAAGAGAGGCAGCCCTTCTAATTTTTACGCCCAAAAAGTTTATTTTTTTTTACGCGGTATCTGAAGTTTACTAAAATGGGGCAATGAAGAGGTATAATTACCTAGCTAGAGTATTCTTAAAAGGCTTATAAGTAGATAAAGAATAGCGGTGGCAAAGCTAAGTAGTACTATTTCCTTTCTAGGCATTACTGAGCGCATTTTTTTTACGCCTTTAAAAACCAGATCGTAAGCAGTTTTAGGTTCACAATCCAAAATTTTACTGATTTCAGGATAGGATAGCTTATCGTAGAACTTCAAAAAAATTGCTTCGCGCTGGCGATCAGAAAGCTTTATGAGGGCGTCATTTAATAACTTCGCCTGAAAAGAGCTTCGCTCAGCATTCATAATTTCAACCTCTCGCGACACAGTAGCCGCAAATACTGGCTGTAACGGTTGTTGTAGGTAGGAGGTGTTTTGTTTCAGGTACCTAATTAGTTTTCGTCGAAACGACTTGTATAAATAAGGTTTAATAGCGTGGATATTACTCAGTTTTTCCCGCGATTGCCATAATTCCACAAATAATTGCTGTACACACTCTTCTACTATCTCTGGCTGAGCAGTAAACTTCTCGCCATAGTTGTATAAAGCAGGAAAAAACTTAGAGTAGATGGTACTAAATGCCTGATGATTTCCTGCTCGGAATTCGCTCCATAGCGTAAAATCATCTGGTTGCTCCATCGTTTTTTAGTATCAAAATTTTAATAATTACTCATATTACTAAAAGGAAGATAAAATAACAATGAGTACAAATTCTATTTTTAAAAATACAGTAGCACCGTTCTGTTAGTAAACAGCTCACCCTCTTTTTTCTGCTTATAATTATTGTCTTAGGTTGAGCATTCGTTCACTGTAGTTAGGCACTAACTATACGCTGAAAGCTCGCGTGCAAGGAGTTCTTCTTTTACAAGGACTTTCATGAGGTTAAAAATTTAAACATGCAGGCTAGCACCCGGTTACATATATTGTACATTTGCGGAGTAAGGACCTAATTATTTTGCATCTCGCTACTAACACCTTTAGAAACCTACTACACCTATGAACCGAAATCTTGCCTTCCTATTAGCACCCTTTTTATTTATTGCCTGCCAGCCAGGACAAACTTCTGAAGAACAAACCACTGAGATAAACGGAGCGGGACTGGCCTATGCTAACCCTCCGGCCGATGGCTTTAATGAAGCGGGTTCGGACGAGAAAGCAATAGCCATTGCTGATAGCGTAATGCAAGCGATGGGCGGCCGTAAGGCTTGGGATACCACCCACTATGTTGCCTGGAATTTCTTTGGGTCCCGCAGCCTACTGTGGGACAAGCAGTCGGGCGACGTACGCATTGAAGTGCCCCGCGACTCGGCGATCTACCTGATCAACGTAAATTCTGACAAAGGAAAGGTAGCGATGGGCGGTAAAGAGATTACCAATGCCGACTCAGTAGCAAAGTTTGTGGAGCAGGGAAAGAGTATCTGGATCAATGACAGCTACTGGCTGTTTATGCCCTTTAAGCTAAAAGATTCGGGAGTTACCCTAACCTACGCCGGTGAAGATACCATTCAGGGAGGAGATAGGGCTGAGGTGCTGGAACTTCGGTTTGAAAACGTAGGCGTAACCCCTCAAAATAAGTACCGCGTATACGTAGACCCTACTGATTATATGGTGGAACAGTGGGCGTACTATCCTACCGTAGAGATGGATACTCCCCGCTTTATCACCCCGTGGGCGGAGTACGAAAAGTACGGCTCAATTATGCTAGGCGGCGACCGGGGCGAGCGGGATATTACCGATATTGAAGTGATGGAATCCGTTCCGGAAGGCACGTTCTCTGACCTGGAAAATTTTCAGTTGATAAAATCATCCTGAAAAACAACGATTGCTTTATTCTGCCCCTTCAACCACCTCGGACTCCTGATCTAATCCTAGCGCAGACAAGAATTCCTGACCGGATGACTGGTACAGTTGGTGCGCCTCATCTTCCTTGTATTTCATTACTTGGGCTAAGGCTTGAGCAATGGCATCGCTGAAGAGCACGATCAACGTATCGGGTTGAGCGTTTTTAATAGCATGATCAATGGCGTCTTTTTCCCCAGGAATAACAGTTATCTTTTTGTTTTTATCAACCTGCTGAATACCCGTGGTTAGCATTTCAACGATCTCTTCCTGGGTTTTTCCCCTCAGGTTCCGGTCGGCCCGGATGATAATTTCATCGAAGGTCTCACAGGCAATGCGCCCTACTTCTTCGGTATCTTCTTTACGGCGGTCGCCAATGCCGGTGATAATACCTACTTTACGGCGACTATCCATGTTGGCAATCAGTTTTTGCAGTGCCCGAAGCCCAGCAGGGTTGTGGGCATAATCCAACAAGAACCTAAAGTTCTTGAACGTAAATAGGTTCAGCCGCCCGGGAGTTTGAGAGGGAGAAGGAATAAATGACTCTAAGGCTGACTTAATATCCTCGATAGGAAACTTATTGATTACTCCGGTTAGCACTACCGGCAGCACATTCTGAATCATGA
>NZ_JBARYM010000662.1:0-1585 GCF_049647865.1 Tunicatimonas sp.
TTAGGCGACGCTGAGGTTCCAACAGCAGTTACTGCCGCTAGTCACACGCAAGTACAGCAGGCTTTTCGGCAAGCATTTGTTGCGATGTTTAATCAGCTTATGTACATCAGCACTGGGTTATCTTGGGTTTCGGCCATTATTGCTTTTTTTCTGATCGATAAGAACCGCAAAGCAGCTAGTTGATCATTCTAGTTAACGAATAGTCTAGACTGCTTTGCCTAATGCTTTAAGATGCACTAAATGCGAGTAAAATGCTCGGGCAAACGAGGGATATTCGTGGTAAACAATATTAAACTCTTGGCAAGTTTCTTTTACTAACTTGTTGAGCTGGGGATAGTGAATATGGCTAATTCGGGGGAAAAGGTGATGCTCTACCTGAAAATTTAGCCCGCCGAACATCCAACTAATAACCTTGTTGTTAGTAGCAAAATTTGAGGTGGTAGAAATCTGATGTAGGGCCCATTCTTTTTCAACTTGGTTTGACTCCTGATTAGGAACAGGGAACTCCGTAGATTCTACTACGTGAGCCAACTGGAAGACCACACTAATACATAGCCCAAAAACAAAAGATACAACTACGAAGCCCAGTATTGCCGGTACCACCCCAACCATCAAGCTAGGTAAAAGTAGATAAACGGAGATATAGAATAATTTAGTAAGCCAAAAAATTACGTGCTCTTTTCGCTTACGTTCTTTACTTTCGGGCCCCTGAGAGATCCAGCCTTGAAAATATTTTTGAAAATCGTAGTAGAAAATCCAAGCTAAATAAGCAACACCGTACAAAAACACCCAGTAAATGTGCTGAAATCGGTGAAACCAATAGTGAGGTTGCTCCTCATGCAGTCGCATAAGAGGTTTCAGGTCAATATCTGAATCCATTCCTTCAATGTTAGTATAGGTATGATGATTGATATTGTGTTTGATCTTCCAGAAGTGAGCACTTGCGCCTAAGAAGTTGAAAAAATACGCGGAAGTTTTATTAAGCCACGAGCGATGAGAAAAACTTTGATGTCCTCCCTCATGCATAATATTAAAACCTATAAAAGCTGAGACAACTCCTAAAAGAGCGCACAACAAAACAGATAGCCATACCGAAGGGGTAAAGAATACCAAGACTATATAAAGCGCTATCGCGACTGTTACCAAGATGATCGACTTCGTATATAGCTTTTTCCCCCCGGATTTGTGCAAATCGTTTTCGGAAAAATATGAATTCACTTTTTCTTTCAGAGATCTGAAGAAAGGTCTTTGTTTATTATCGAATGAAACTTTAGTCATAATATATCGGTGCTAAGCTAACTTGGAATTAACCCGAGCTATAAGAACATTGTTTGCGAAGCTAGCAATGATTAAGAAAAATATTATAGGCTTATCGTTGGTAGGTAATCCATTGTTTGATGATTACTGTTTAACTAGAGAGCTTGCGAGAAGTGGGTACTTGATAATTTATTTGCGTTTAGGTTCGGTGCGATTAGATTGATTAAACATTAAGCAGATTTTTTTAATTCGAAATTCGCCAAAAACGGGTATAGCGCGATTGGCGAATAAGACCGATAGGACCGCGGTAGATACCACCGTCTACGTA
>NZ_JBARYM010000663.1:0-4656 GCF_049647865.1 Tunicatimonas sp.
ATTGTCGTTGACCTCACCCAGGGGCCGAAAGCGGATTTCAGACCTCGCTTAGCCCAGCGCTACATCCGCAATGAAGATATTTTCTTTACCAACCGAAGTCAGCGGTCCGAAACCTACTTCTGGGACTTTGGCGACGGTACTACTTCCACCTTAGAAGAACCTGTTCATCAGTACACCGATACAGGTAGCTACGACATTACCTTAATTGCTCAAAGTGTACTAGGCTGTGTTGATACTCTGGTAAAACCTATTATAGTTGAACCCTTTCTACCCGAGGTAGACTTTGCTTACGAACCACCTACTGGGTGCCGTCCGCTCACGGTACAATTCCGTAACTTAAGCCGTTACGCGGAAGCAAATAGTTACCGGTGGAGTTTTGGAGAGGGGGAAGGTAGATCTACCGAAGAGAATCCGGCATACACCTACTACGAACCTGGATTTTACACCGTTACATTAGAAGCCAGCAATAGTGCAGGCGTAACAATTGTGGAGCGAAAGGAATTTAGCGTAGAAGTTTACGAGACACCACGGGCATTCTTCAACTTTCGTCCCGATAAGGCCTTTCTGGGCGAGCCTATCTACTTTGTTAACCTTAGCTTGGGAGCTGAAAATTACTTTTGGGATTTTGGTGATGGAGCCACCTCTACCGAATTTAACCCCAATCATACGTACGGAACAACCGGTAGCTACGACGTTACCTTGATTGCCGAATCCAATAAAGGATGTCTAGATACCATCGTGGTAGAATCGGCGGTGCTGATTGAAGATGGTGGTACGGTACAAGTACCTAATGCGTTTACCCCTAGCCCGTTTGGCCCTGGCAACTCAGAAGTTACGGGCGGCAACGGCCAGAATGATATTTTTCTGCCGGTGTTTGAGGGAGTAACTGAGTTTCATATGATGATCTACAATCGCTGGGGAGAATTAATGTTTGAGAGCCTTGACAAAACGCACGGCTGGAACGGCTACTATAAAGGGAGATTGTGTCCGAAAGATGCTTACGTCTACAAGGTAAAACTCAAGTTCAGCGATGGTGGTTCACGGACGGTAGTAGGAGATGTAACGTTGATTCGATAAGAGGTTGAGTGTATGAATAATGAAGTTATGTTGAGATTTTTTACCTTTTTATTATTTCTATTGATGAGCAGTGAAATGCTTTGGGCTCAAGACCCGCAGTTCACTCAGTATTACTCTTCTCCAATTTATTTGAACCCAGCTTTCACCGGGGCTACCCGCCAGCACCGGGCGGCTGTTAATTATCGTAATCATTGGTCAAGTCTGCCTAAAGCTTTTGTTACTTACGCCTTTTCTTACGATTACAATATTAAAGGTTCACCTAGTAGTGTGGGGTTAATTGCAGTTAATGATCGGGCGGGTACTGCCAGCCTTCAGTCTACCAGTATTGGAGCCACATATTCATACCGAATTCCTATTACTAGCGGTTTACAGGCGGTTCCTTCCTTACAGGTTGGCTACACCATGCAAAGCCTAGATTATTCTAAACTCGTATTTGCTGACCAATTACAATTTGGCAACCCTAATGCCCCTAGCACCGATCCGGCCTTACGAAACCTAGAGAACGTAAATCACTTTGACTTTGGTACTGGAGTACTTATCTACGATAAGCGATTTTGGGGAGGAATAGCGGTTCACCATCTCAATCGGCCTAACCAATCGGTGTTAGAAGAAGAAAGTATGCTACCGATGCGATTCTCTGTGCACGCCGGTTATAAAATCCCCATCAATCTGGGGCCATTTCGTAACCGGATGGCTTCCAGTATCAATCCTTCGTTTCAGTATCGTCAGCAGGGAAAATTCAATCAATTAGATGTAGGACTCAGCTATTTTTACCGAATGCTAATGTTAGGGGTTTGGTATAAGGGACTACCTATTCAGCGAGACATGCCCCGCACTATTAATCATGATGCGTTGGCAATGGCTTTTGGCGTTTCTATTAACGGGTTTTCTTTCGGATATAGTTATGATCTTACGGTTTCTAAGTTGGGGCCAGCTTCTTCGGGAGGTTCGCACGAAATATCGCTGGCACTTCAATTTTCAACCAAAGCTAAGCCTGGCAAAGTAAGCCGAAAAGTAAAGAAAAATCCTTGTCCCGCCTTTATGCCCGATTATTTATGGAAGCCTTAGAACATAATTCCAAAGCTAAAAGCATTCAGTTCTGGCCCCTGACCTTCTACAAAAAGCTCATTCAGGTCGTAATTTGCGTAGAAGTCAAAATCACGAAACCCTAGCTGAAAGCGTACTCCGTATCGCCAGTTATTGACGAAGTAGTTGACTCGGTTCTTTACTCGCTTTCGGTCGTTATCTTCAACAAACACATTTTTATGTCGGCTACCAATTCGGTAACCGGCGTATCCGCCTACACCAATCCGAAAGCCCGCTTCGCTATCGTTGTTGACAAAAAATCCAGAGTCTTGCCCCCATCCCAGCTCGAAATCTTTTCGTCTAGGTTTACCAAAGTGGAACATCGGTACAAAT
Source organism: Tunicatimonas sp. (assembly GCF_049647865.1). Taxonomy (NCBI): domain Bacteria; kingdom Pseudomonadati; phylum Bacteroidota; class Cytophagia; order Cytophagales; family Catalimonadaceae; genus Tunicatimonas; species Tunicatimonas sp. The sequence goes on from NZ_JBARYM010000663.1 coordinate 2,497, forward strand.
TGGGCATTTAGATAAGGAACCACAAACTTGCTTTTGCGAGGGTCTACCACATCTAAGTCTTCAAAAAATTCCACTCCATCATCAGTCTTTACCATGCGAGTGCGGTCATTCTGAAATTTGAAGTTGTACCAATTAATGTTTCCGCCCCATTCTAAATACAGTGGGCCAGCAATTTTGGTAGAGTTAGTAATACCAAAAGCAATGTTCCAGGCGGCAAGCGGTTTTACGGCGTATAACTCATCGGTTTCATCTGGGAATCTACCATTACTCAAAAAATTGTTGAGTCCAAAATCAAACATTATAGTAGAATGCGTGCCCGACCGGCGGCGATGAGAACTACGAGAAGATGAAGATGATCCGGAGGGAGATGACGTAGAGTTACTACTTACACGGCCTACGCGGTTCATTTTTTCTTCCAATCGCTCTAGTTTTTCTTCTAAAGACAGATTCCCCTCATCCTCTTCAAAGTCGTACTTTTTTCCGGTTTGGTCTTGTATCTCTACGTAAACTTTGGTGGAGTCTTCGTTACTGTCTAGATCCCGGAGTATAGCATTTACGTCAAACTGTTTTAGGAGTTCTACTTCATTACCACTCTCAGATATGATCATTACCTCTTCGCCACTACCTAGGCGAATAATGATAGTATCTTGAACGGTAGGATCAACAACAAAGGGAGTGGTTGCTGCGGTAGTAGCCTCTGGAGCGGCAACCCCTAGAACATAACTTATCAGGGTCAGCAAAACTCTGAATATGGTTTTCATAAGAATTGATGGTTAAATGGAATAAATTAATATTGGTTCCGACTATTCGGCAGCCATAGGTTCTCTTTTACTGGAAAAAGCTTTAGAAATAATTTCTGATTTAGCCGAGCGTAGCTCAGAGAAACCCACTCCACCTTCTTTTATGTCAGCAAAAAAAGTAAGAGCTTTTTTTAACGGTCTGTTTGGTTCTTCTATCGCTTCATTATCTACCTTCCCTGATTTATAGATAATTGTTACTGCTGTTTTTGGCTGAACCGATACATCAGCTATCCTGGCAGCGGGGCGGAGTGGGTTCACCTTGGGTTGATATTCCTGCGGCGAAGTAGTCTCAATCTTATCAATACTTACTAGACGTTGAGTCGCTCTTGTTTGACTTTTTTCAGAAGCTGGCACCTGAGAAACTGTAGCTGTTGGCGAGAGAACCTCGGCTTGCGGAATAGCTGCAACAGTTTCTGGCGTATGCTTCAAAAGGGGTTTAGGCATATCCTCCGAAGCTAATTTCGGTATCTTTGACTGTATTTTAGGTAATACTATTGCTACCTTATCATTCGTAGTGGGAGGTTGTTGAGTGAATATAAAGGCAGCTCCCGCTAATAGCAGTAGGGCTATTGATGCGGCCATCCACCACCATGCTCCTATTTTCTTTTCTTGTACTTGGGTTTGCTGAAGCTTCTCCCAAACTCCCGGCGGTGGGGCTACCGGATGCTGAGCCAGCTTTTCTTTGAATAATTTTTCTATATCGTCCATAATTATCCGATTTGATCTTGATAAGACGGGTCAATCCGATCAAGCATTTGTCTTAATAATTGTTTTGCCCGGCTTAGTTGCGACTTGGAAGTACCTGCGCTAATACCAAGCCTGTCAGCAATTTCGGCATGGGAATAGCCTTCAATAGCGTAAAGATTAAAGACTGTGCGGTAACCTACCGGTAACTGCTGTACCACATGCAGCAACTCCTCTGCCTCCAAATGATCGTACGTAGTAGCGGCTGTATCTTTCGCTGCCTCAATATCTACTTCTGCTGACATATTTTTATGCTTGCGTAAATGCATCAGTGACTCATTTACCACAATGCGCCGAACCCAGCCCTCAAAACTTCCCTGCCCAGTATACTGACGAATGTTATCAAACACTTTCATAAAACTTTTGAGTAAAACATCTTGGGCACTGTCGTAATCCTTTACGTAGCGCAAACTCAAGGAAAACATAACGGGCGAAAATCGCTCGTAGACCGCTTTCTGCGAACGACCGTCGTTCTTACGCAATCCGTCAACGAGTGTGTTCAAGGTTCGACTTTGGTAGATGGTTAGTCCCATAAGTAATCGGGCATTTCACCAGTATGATGCCGCAAGTTGAAAGTTGGTTGCGTAGCGATCAGCATTTTTTTGCTTCTGTAATT
>NZ_JBARYM010000664.1:0-13306 GCF_049647865.1 Tunicatimonas sp.
GAGCAATTCTAAATACGTATCTGGCTTACTCTATTCTTTCAAAAAATAACAACGGACTATTAATAGTATCTTTCTGGTAAAAATTACCAATCGTCAGTCTATCCTCTTCAACTTCTATAGGTACATTATAAGCATCTAGGCAAAATTAACTTGGTATTTAGTACCAATATTTTCTAACACTTCATGCAGCTTTTCTTTCAATAGGGCCATACTTTGATAAGCACTCAGATCCAACCAATAGTATTTGACAAACTTCCATAGAATTTCAATGAGATTTAGCTCAGGGCAATAGGGTGGTATGAATTGCAAATACAATCCTTTCTGCCGCCATTCAGGTATTTTTTGCTGGACTTGCTTGCTGGTATGAATGGAAGCCCGATCTAAGATTACTATCGTTTTCTTGGTGATTTGCTCGGCAAAGGCGTCCATACAGGCAGCTACTACTTTTCCATTAGCAGCCCCTTCAAACAGAAAACTATAGCATTGACTTTGCTGATTCATAAACCCCAAAATCGTGAGGTTTTGGCTACGCTGAGAGGGTAGCTCATAGCGTGTATGTTTAGCTTGCCAAGCATCGGGAACCACTGGCGTTAGATTTACACCAGCTTCATCAAAATAGTAGACCTCTAAATCCCCCTTAGCCTCTAAAGCATGCAACTCGCGTAATTCTTGCTGAAAAAAGTTAAACATCACGGTATCCCTTCTATCCTTAAGACTCCGACGCATACGCTTATAGCGGTACCCGGATGCTTTCAAGAGGCGTTTGATCGTCCAGATACTGACCTGCTTGCCAAACTGCTCAGCTACATAGTATACCAAGTGTTTAATCTGCCGAATGGCCTTGCCTACGTAGGCGAGTAAGCTTTTTTTTCTCGCTGCGTTAAACTACTTGGCCTGCCCGAACGAGGAGCATCGGAGAGGCTAGCAAATTTATTTTGCTCCCAGCGCCTAAACCACTGACTGATCGTATCGCGATCTACCTGGCAGATATCAGCGATGAGTTTGAGCTTGTATCCTTTGTGGCTCAATAATAACGCCTGAGCGCGCATCCGTTGTCGGTGCTTTGTACCATCATGCAGAATCGTTTGTAGCTTCTGTATCTCGGTTGGATTCAAGGTTTCTATGTAGCGCATAGTACTTTTTTACCCCAAGATAAAAATACCTAGAAACTTTTGCTCACCTGCTTAAAATCCTGAGAAACTTGATACCGAATTTTGAACAGAAACAGTGTCTTTTTGTAACTCATAAAAATACAGACCCGAACCAAGTTTAGGCAACAGATTGCCATTCCGCATTTCTTCTCCTCGGTTGAGTATAAAGTGGTCTTTCTTAAATAGTAATGTGTCAGATCGGTCGGTAGATTCAAGCCAGATGCCCAGCAGAGGGTTAATGCTATCTTCATCTTCTTGGCAACTGCTGCTAAGTAGAGTTGCTGCAATAAAGGCGAGACATGAGCACGTCTTTAACATATCTTTACTGTTTTGTAGCGTATAACTACTGAAAATCAATCAGTTCTAGCTCGAACACTACCGGCTCATAGGGACGCCAATCGCGGATGTTATGTTCTTCCAGAAAATCTTTCCGAATAGCGGTAGGTATTACCTGAATGCCCTCGGCAAACCCTAAATGCGATGGGATGAAAACCCGGGCTTTTGCTCCTTTTTTCATGGCCTCAACTCCGGCTTCGAAGCCAGGAATAATATCAGCCTTGCCAACATAAAACGTAAAGGGCTGGTCTTTTTCCGATTCGGTAAATACTTTATCATCCAAGTAGTAGCCTTTAAAGTTAACCTGAGCAAATGCTCCGGTAGTAGGTTGGTCGCCGGTACCTTCTTCTAGTAGTTGGAAGAAGATACCTGAAGGTAATTCCTTCACATCCGTCAGGCTATTTGCTTCAATATAATTGGTAATAGCTTGTTCTTCTTCCTGTTCAATAGCTTCTTTAGTTTCAATGTTTTCCACCTCTATTTCAGCCACCAGAATAGCGTACTGAGGTAAGTATTGCCCGAATGAATAAGAATCGAATGCTTGATAAGAAGGGATGTAAAAACGGTATTGTTCGCCTATTCGCATATGGCTTACTCCAATATTGATGCCTCGAGGAAATAAGGCATCTGGATGCTTTTGGGCGTGATAAAATCGGAGAGGAGCAGCTTCACTATCCAAGCTATCAATTGCTTTTCCAATTAACGTTTGTAATCTGTACCGAATGGCTACAATAGATTCATCTTCTACTACAGAGCCACTGGGGTTTTCTCGTAGAGATTCAAAGTAGATGCCGCTGCTCAGTCGTTCGGCCTGAATATTATTTGTCGCGAAATAATCTTTAAGGGCTTCATCATCTTCCTGCATTTGTTTATCAAAAGCAGACTCATCCTGTTCCATACATCCGAATAGCAGGAAGGTCAGGGTGAGAAAAAAGATACTGTAAGTTAGTACGTACTTCATTGCTAGGTATAATTTTAGATTGCTACTAAATTGACCCTATTTGGCAAGGAAGCGTTGGAAGGAGGGAGTAAATTTTAGAGAAAATGAAGCAGAACCATACGTACCAATAGAAAATTAGCAGCTTAGGAAATTATTTCAGGATTAATTTTTGTTACCCTTTAAACCAGACTAATAAACGTAATACCATGAAATTTGCCTTCGCATTATTATTTGTTTTTGCCCTTTTCGGCAATGTACTAGCTCAAGAGGCTTCTGCCAATGAAGATCCTAATGGTCCTCAAATTACTTTTGCTCAGGACACCAAAGATTTTGGTGATATTGTTCAGGGTGATAAAGTAAGTCATTCTTTCGAATTTGAAAATACGGGGACTGAACCGTTAATTTTATCAAATGTGCTTACTACTTGTGGTTGTACCGCTACCTCTTGGCCCCGCGAACCTATTGCCCCGGGTGAAAGTGCAAAGATTGAGGTATCATTCAATAGTACCGGAAAGAAAGGTCGTCAGAACAAGGTAGTCACGGTAGTATCTAACGCAACGAATGCTCAAGAGCGGGTTAAGCTTATTACTAATGTGCTTCCTAATAAAGATGCCCAGTAGCTAACAATAAAATATCAATAGAGTAAGCCTCACTTATTTGAAGTGAGGCTTTTTTATTGCGGAAACTTCAGATATACGTGGGTTCCGTCTTGACTGTTAACATCAATAGCACCACTGAGCTGTCGAGTTAAGCTTGATATTAACTGAAAGCCTAATGTTGTACTATTATTAAGATTAAATTGGTCGGGTAAGCCTACTCCGTTATCGATGATGACAATATGTATATGATTCTTTTGAAAATATGCCTGAATATTGATCTGGGGAGAATCGGTTGAAGAAGGAGGGAAGGCATACTTGAAGCTATTGGTGATAACTTCATTAATAATAAGTCCACAAGCAATGGCTCGATCTACATCGAGAGGTTTTATAGTTACTTCTTGCTTAATACGAATTTTCTCAGTTTGCTCCCGAAACGATGTCTGCACATTAAATACTAGCGATTGTACGTAATCTTTTAAATTGATAAACGTAAAGTTATCGCTACGATGTAGTTGCTCTTGAATAAGTGAGAGTGTCTTAATACGAGTCATGCTCTCCTGAAATAAGTTATACACAAACGAGCGATCTTTTACTTTTTCCGCTTGCAGATACAGCAAACCTGAAACAATGTTCATATTATTTTTTACCCGGTGATGGACTTCCTGGGCATAAGAATCTTTTTCATCTAAAGCTTGAGTTAATTTGCGTACATCATCTTTGCGTTCGGTAATATCACTTACTGTAGCCAGTTTGAATCGTTGACCATTATCACCAACTATTCTGCCAACTTGGATAAATACATCTTTGCGGTTTCCGCGTTTATCAATTGTTTGCCACTCTCCGTTAGTTTCTTCAGATTCCCCGGTGAGGTGCTCCTGATGCAACGTTTGAGCGTATTTGTGAATACTTTTAGGAAGAACCAACGTAAATGGCTGCCCAATTAATTCTGGCTTGGAGTAGCCATAAATGGCACAGTAAGCCTTGTTAACTTTCACAAAGTTTCCCTCATTATTAGTGATGTAAACGCCAACTGCTGTTGTATCCAGAATCTGGTTCAACATAAATTGAGAGTTCAGTACGTTTGCTTCTTCCTGGCAGTGTCGGTAATTAATAGCTCCTTCAATAGTTCCTTGCAGAGTAGCTAAATCATAGGGCTTGTTGAGAATGCTATAAGGTTCACAATCGAGAGCCTGCTGTACTGTCCGTTGATCAGTGCTGGCAGTAAGAAAAATAAAAGGGAGCGAAGGAGTAATATCTTTAATATGTTTGGCCGTTTCTAGTCCACTCATACTACCCCGAATACGGATATCTAGAAAAGCTAAACCTATTTCTGAGTTTCTTACGGCTTCTATTGCTTCTAAACCGTTATTCACTACTAGTACGTTATGATAACCCAAATCTCGCAGATATTGCACGAAGGTTAGTTGAGCAATAGCGTTATCTTCAACAATTAGGATGTTGGGATCATGCATAAAAAACTCCCTAGTCAAAATGGTTATAAAACAAAGAAAATAGGGTTAACAGTGTGAATAATGATATTAAGAATATAGTCGATAATGTGCTGACTGCCTAAAGAAATGCGACTTAATATGGCAGAAACGACCAGCGAAGAATTAATAGATAATACTAAGAGCTAACAATTCTACACTTTGTTTTTTCGCTGAATATGGTACTGATCGGCAGAAATAAAAAGCGTATCACCAGCCTGGTAGTATCCCGCTTCTTCAGTAACACGAATAATACTTAACGAGTTCTTGACTACTAGCGTAATTTGACCGTTAAAAGCGGTCAGTACTTCGCCCTCCAATAGCGTGTTGGGGGCAGTATTTGTTAATACAGTAGAAGGATGCCCTTGTTGCACAATTTTTCCATTTTGTATTAAAAGAGTACGGTCGGCTAAGCGGGCTACTTCTGAAGGGTTATGGCTTACCAACACAGTGATAGTTTGATAACGACGGTGCAACGTTATTAGATCTTGTTGTAACTTACTGCGCATCTCTTCATCTAGTGCCGCAAAAGGTTCGTCGAGTAACAGTACTTTAGGGCGACGTAATAAGGCTCGGGCCAAAGCGACCCGTTGCTGCTGTCCGCCCGAGAGTGCGGTAGGCTTCTGGTCAACTAAGTTTTGAATACGAATAAGTTCCAATATTTCGTCGATCGTGCTAGACGGTTGATTAGAAGGTAGCGCATATTTCAGATTCTCGCGAACACTCATATTTGGAAACAGCGTATAGTCTTGAAATACGTAGCCGATAGAACGTTGCTGGGTTTTAAGGTTCAGGCGGGGCTGGCTACTAAACCAGATTTGGTCGTCTACGCTTATTTGACCTTGATCTGGTAGAAGTAAGCCAGCAATCATTTTTAGAATACTGGTTTTTCCGGCACCTGAGGGCCCCATGATGGCTACGATTTCTCCCGGTTGAATGTCAAAAGAAATATTTAAGTGGATAGGGTCGGTACTACCTCTTAGCTGTTTTTGTAAGTGAACATGCATTAAATAATACTCTGAGTACGCTGGTGCTGGTACGAATAAACCAAAATAAGCACGATAAAAGAAAAAAGGAGCAAAATAGCGGCGTAGATGTTAGCGTTGGTGTAGTTTAACATCTCTACTTCATTATAGATAGCAATGGAAGCTACTCGGGTTTCATTCGGTATACTGCCCCCAATCATCAGAATCACTCCAAATTCGCCAATAGTGTGGGCAAACGTCATAACACCACCTACCCACAACGATGCTTTGATATTAGGCAACAGCACATTGATAAGCGTGTTCCACCGCGACTTACCCAGGGTGTAGGCTGCTTCCTGGTAGGTGTCGGGCAAATTTTCTAAGGCGGAGAGGATAGGATTGACCATAAATGGCAAACTAAAAATAGTGGAACCAATTACTAATCCACTAAAGCTAAATACCAAACGCAGATCGAACCACTGCTGGCTAAGTTGGCCTAGCCAACCTTCGGGGCGGAGCAGTAGTAGCAGATAGTACCCTAAAACGGTAGGCGGAAGCACCAAAGGAAGACTTACGATAGCCTTCAGCATAGGCCGAATAGTATTCCCGAAGAAGTAGATACCGTAGATCAGCGGAAGACTAATTAGAAAGAGTAATGTTGTAGTGATAGATGCCAGCTTCAGGCTTAGCCAAAATGGTGACCAATCCATACACTACGGCAGTTGATAGCCGAATTCTTGAAAGACTTTTTGAGCTATCGGAGAACTGATAAATTCCAGAAACTGATTGGTGTCAAATTCAGAAGCCTCAGAGTTTCTAAGTAACACCATGCCATGAGGCAGGGGAGAAGTACCTTCTACTTTCTGCCAACTACCGATTTTATTGATAGATTCAATATGTAGGGCCGAGTTTGCAGTAAAGGCAGCTACTACTGTTCCGGTGGCGATGTATTGATTTACCTGACTGACATTTTCGGCGTATATTAGCTTATCTTTTACTTTGTCCCACCAACCCTGCTGTTGAAGCCACCGGCGGGTTTCCTTTCCGTAGGGAGCTAAATCTGGTTGAGCGATAGCAATTGTTTTTGCTTTCCGTAGTCGCTCCTCAATAGAGGTAATTGTTGGCTTGACCGACCAAAAGTATACGCTGCCGTAGGCTAGTACCTTAGGTTCCTGCTGAGCGAGCCCTTGCTCATAGATTCTTTCAGGGTATTTCATATCGGCGGATATAAAGGCATCGTAAGGTGCGCCATTCGTAATTTGTGCCGGTAATTTACCCGATGATGATACAATAAGGGTAAGGGAACTCTGAAACTTTTCTTCGTACAGTGCCTTCACTTGGTTCATTGGGGGTAGGAAGTTAGCGGCTACCGCAATTTTTAATTCACCGGTTTGAGCAAAAGCTGAAGTAAATCTGCCGGTGATAACTAGAAGAAACAAAATAAAACGCACCATAGGCTTGTAGGTAGGAAAGGTAAAAGCGAAAATAGCACATTCAACTACAAAAACCGTATTTTAGTACCAGCTTTGTATGATAGCTAATTATATGGATCAATTTAACGTCGGCAGCGTACCCGAGCACTTTATGTTACCCTGGCATTCAGCTATGGAGAACGGAGACTTTCAAGCTAAAGGCTTATCAGTTGACTGGCAGGATTATCCCGGAGGCACGGGAGCCATGATGGCTGACCTTCGGGCGGAAAAGCTTGATATTGCCATTGCGCTTACTGAAGGAGTAGTGGCTGATATCATTAACCATCGGGCGAGTAAAATTGCTCAGGTATTCGTCAGTAGCCCGTTGACCTGGGGTATTCACGTAGCCGCTGATTCTTCTTATCAGGCGGTAAAAGAACTGGAAGGCAAAACATTTGCTGTGAGTCGGATAGGTTCCGGCTCGCACCTAATGGCAATTGTGATGGCAAAACAGCGAGGTTGGCCTATTGACCAGATGCAATTGGAAATAGTGGGCGGAATGGTTGGGGCTCGTAAAGCTTTGCCTAACGGTGAAGCTGATGCCTTTATGTGGGAGAAATATATGACTCAGCCTATCGTAGAAAGAGGCGAGTTCCGTCGAGTAGGGGAGTTTGATACTCCTTGGCCCTGCTTTGTGGTGGTGGTACGTAATGAAATACTAAAAAAATCATTGGCTCAAGTTCAGACTATATTAGAGGTAGTGCAACAATCGGTAGTGCGCTTCATCAGTAAATCTGATGCAACAGCTTTAGTCGCTCAACGATATAGTCTTGCTCAAGAAGATGCTGAGAGCTGGTTCGGAAGAACAAAATGGCAGACCGACTTTCACATTTCTCAGACTATGCTACATCAGGTAATGGATGCCCTAATAAGTTGCCAAATTATTGATCGAAAGATTGATCCAACCCTATTATGTAGTCCACTAACAGTATTGGAATAAACGAGAAGAATAGTATAAACTAAAAACTAACTAAGCGCGGTAGGTAGGTTGTACGGATAGTTCTTTGTACAGCCGGTAAACATTGCGTTTCGACTTAGGATGGAAGTCATGATCAATGTGATCCATAATTCGACGAACGAGCAATAGTCCAACACCACCCTTACGTCTGTCTTTAATAATCTGCTTAATACAGGGTTCTTTATATTGTTTAAAATTGAAACCCTTCTTTCCGGAATCATGAATCTCAAAGGTGACCCCTCTGTCTTTCCCAATCTCTATTCTTAGCTCTATGCTATGTTGAATATTGCACTGGTGAGAATGAATCATTAGATTAGAACAAACTTCATCAACTGCTAACACCAGTTGGTGCATAACTATATCTGAAATCGTATAGTTTTGTAAAGTATCCCTCACAAAGTCACGAACCCCCTGCAACTCATCTTTACAACACGATACTTTGTAACTATAATTCATCAGTTTTGATCTTAGCTTGTTCTTTAGTTTCAACGATGGTGAGTAGCTGGTGTAACCCTAGTATCTCAAATACCTTGTAAACTTTATCACTCATATGGTATAGAACCATCTTCTTCTCATTAACCTCTAACTCCTGAATATAAGACATAAAAACTCCCAATCCTGCCGAAGAAATATAGTTGAGGTATTGGCAGTCTACCAAAATCCTAACTACATCTGAACTCATTGCTTTTTCTAAAGCCTCATCTAAATAGATAGATGAACTAGCATCTACTTCTCCGTTAATAGTGATAAAGCAGCTATCACCTTCAAAATCAGTACTTACATCCACCATAGCTAAACTATTATACGCTTTGTCTTCATTTAGGTTTTTTTACTTAGGTAAACTTCATTATCAATGCTGTATAATCGTCATTTAATGGCTGATGGTTGCAAAATGCGTGAAGTTCTTCAATAAGCTTTTTTTGTAGTACCTGCGATGACTCGTTAGTATTTTTAAGAATGACGTCTTTTAAGCGATCGTACCCAAATTCTTCATTGTCTTGATTCGTTGCTTCGGTAATCCCATCAGTGTAAAGCACGACAATATCTCCGGACTGATAGTGCCTTTCGCTCACTTCAATATATTGATCAAACTTTTCATTACGAATAATACCCAGTCCTAACCCTCGGGTTTCCAGGTAGCAAGCCTGCTTAGTTTCATAATTATAATATAACGTTGGGGTATGCCCGGCCCGAGCAAAACAGAGCGTTCGCTTTTGCGTATCTAACACAAAAAAGGATGCTGTAATAAACGAAGTTTTTTCCATACAACGCCCTAAAGCATTATTGGCGTAAGCTAAAAACTTATTAGGGGGCAGATCAAGTTGAGCCAAACTATGAAAAACACCCTTCATTTGCGACATATTAAATGCCGCTGAAGTACCCTTCCCTGAAACGTCTCCGATAATGATAATAAACTTATGATCGTCAATCTGGTATTGATCGTAGTAGTCACCTCCTACTTGATCGGCCGATTCAGAGAATGCTGATATATCAAAGGCTTCATTAGTAATTGGTTTGTCCGGTAGTAGACTACGGTGTACTCGGTTCGCAATCTTCAGCTCCTCTTGATAGCGTTCGTTAGCCAGCGTTTCATTCATTAATTCAAAATTCTCAACAGAAATAGAGGTCTGGCTGGCAAACGTTGTAATAATGCTAATCATTTCTTTGTTGAAACCATCGCTTACGCCTTTCATTAGCACCAAATTGCCGACAATTGCGTTTTTCACCACTAACGGAATCCAAAGCACCGATCGGTACTCAGGTAATTTAAGAATACGATGTTTTCGCTGGCGTTGCTCAAAGTCTTGCCGTTGCAGCCGAGGCCGGGGAAGAGGGTTGATAATCTCGGGCTGATCGGTGTTAGCTTGTAAACGCTTCTTAAGTATCTCGACTTTCTCTTTGCTAATGTTTTTAACGAGAAGTCGCTCTTCTCCATTGTGATATACTTCAATCCATCCAGCGTCGGCAATTACTGCCTTAGCAGCACTTTCTAGTAAAATATTATAAATCTGAGCAGAATTATATTCTGATTGGGACGATTGGCCCAAGCGCTGAAAGTTGATGATTTCTTCTAATTTTTGCTCAAATACTGAAGAGGTAGGCAGGTTGAAGATGATGACTAATAAAGAAAAAGTGCTATATATTAATACAAACCCAGTGGTAGCAATAATAAAGGGATTGAAGATGAAAATCTCCAGATCTATTAAATCTTCTAAGTTTTCTCGCTGCCCGTTAATTTCCTGGATGTAATAGATAATAAATACAATGATGGCGAGCATAATTGAAATGCTTTTCCATTTCTGGCGAAAATCTAGATAAGCAATCCATTTCAGGTTCACCGATAAAATCAATCCTAACAGTAATAAGGGTAACAAAACGAACAAAAAAATGCTCCAATTCCCTTGAGTTGGGAAGAATATGAAAACAATGCTCGCTAAAAGAGAGTATTCAAAGAGCTGCCATAATAAGATAAGACGTTTAGATTTTTGATAAAGAATTAGCTGTTTCCATACCATGAAAGTAGATATAATAAAAGCCGAAAACAGCGCAAACCGAACGTAGAAGAAGAAACTTTGTAGTGGGATCTTACTAACTAGGGTTCCTTCACCTAATAGCTGATTAAATAAGAGAATGGTTAGTGAAATAGTAGTGGCAAATAGACCAGTAGCAAACACGCGCCACAATAAATCGATAAAGTTTACGCGCTCGGCACGTCCGGTAACAAACCGGTAATAAACAGCTACCGACAGTAAGAATAAAGTTAAAAAAATGTGGGCAAACTCAGACCGAAAGCCAGAGGGTACATTATGGCTTTGGGCAAACTGCGTTAAGAGGCTTACCGAGACCAGCCCTACCCAGCCAACAATACCCAGGAAGAGTGATAATCGGATTATGTTCTTATGAAAGTTCAGCTTAACCATAGTAGTTTAGCCTTTCCACTCTAAATAACCTATGGTTAGGCTCGTGGATACAAAACTAACATAAATTTTGTAACTGAAAGTGATAGCCTTTCTTAGTCTATGGAGCTTATTATAGAAAATGAGAAGTTAAATAAGGTACAGAGCAGGTAAAGATATATAGCTCTTTACCTCATCCAACACAAATTATTCTGCTTGCTCAAAAGATTTGTAAGCATTAACAATTTCAGCTAATCGCTCGGCGGCATTATTACCAGCCTCGGCAGTGTTAGTATTAATGATGGCAATAGAGCCAGATTGAGTAGTAGGATTAAAACCTAGAAAGGCGGTTGAGCCTATATCGCCACCAGTGTGCCCAATTCTTCCTGAAGTAGACCACACCCAAAATACTCCGTAGTTTTCCTCTCGCTCGGGAAGCCCTGGTGGGCGAGTATCTAATTTTTGAGAAAATAGCGTTTGGTATGAAGCTTTTGAAAGTAAAAACTCAGATTGACCAGACTGTCCTTTCATCATTTCCAACATAAAGTTGGTTAGGTCTTCTATTGAGGTAACTAAAGATCCGTCCGGGTAAGTCGCCAATGTATAGAACGGAATTGGATTGTCTTTGTCCCAGTACTGATAAGATACTTGGCTACGATCAATTTGGTTTAATTTCCACGCAGTATTGTTCATTTGGAGAGGTTCAAGGATAACTTCTTGGGTATATTCGTCAAAAGATTCACCAGTAACTATCTCGATGATGTAAGCAGCTAAAGCCGAACCAACGTTGCTGTAGCTGTAGGTGCTTCCGGTTGCATACTTACCGAAATTGGTAGACTGGTAAAGAGGACCCGCTGGCGTAAGATAGGCCTGAACAAAATTATTTAAAGAAAGCACTTGTCCTTCAGTTTTCACTCCTAGCTCATTTTGCATGCGCTGTGCCATAGGTGAGCTAAGATCTTCACCAGCCAAGATACTATAGTTGCTAAAGTACGTATCATCATCATCCAAAATGCCGGAGGTGTGAGTAATCAAGTGCTTTACCTGAATGGGTATTTCCGGTGAATGTGGGTTTGTGACGGTAAATGGCAAGACATCGTTAATTTCAGTCTCTAAAGTCATTTTTCCTTGTTCAACAACATTCATAAGGGCAACTCCAATGAAGAGTTTACTAATAGAGGCAATGTTCATAGCCGTTTGGTTGGTTAAATCCACCCCTCGGCCTACATCAGCTTGACCGTAGCTTTTTTGAAAAGCAACCTCGCCCTGTTTAATTACGCTGACCGAAAATCCGGCAAAGTTAGATCGCTCGTAAACATCTTGTAATCGGGTATCTAGTGCTTCGGGAGTGCGGACAGGGGATAGGTCATCTTCTTTTTGGCAGCGACTGAATGAGACTAGGAGCAGACCACCCAATAATGCAAATAAAGAGAAACGAAGTTTAATCATTCTTTTGGGATTAATTATGTAATAACAATCCCAAAAGTAAAAGAGCAAGTAGCCTTATTCTTGGAAAATATTGCAGCTCCGTTGATAATTGCTCGGAGTAATGCCAAGATAACGCCGGAAGTAGTTGGTGAAGTTGCTTTGATCGTAGAAGCCGGTGTTCAAGGCAGCATCAACGATAGGCATTCCTTCCTGGAGCATTTCTTTGCCGCGTAATATCCGCTGTAGTATAATAAACTGAAAAGGGGTTAAGCCAATATACTTCCTAAAATTCCGGATAAACTGATATTTGTCTTGACCCGCTAGCTTGGTAAGTGTATCAAGCTGTATTCTTTGATCAATATAATTGGCAATATGCGCTTTTACTTCTTCAACCCAATCGGGTACCTCCAATAGGTCATCATTGGTTTGACGAAACGTGTATAAATTAGCTAGAAACTGGAATAAGCTCTGCTCAAAAAAGTTATCTTTTGTGCTTTTTACGTAAGTAGAAAAATAGTTTAGTAACTGTCCGCACTGCTGAACCAAGTCTTGGTCATCAATAACTTTAGAAAATTGCAAATCCAGCGGGGTAAGCCCTTTGTGGTTTAGCATATCGGGACTTACATAAAGTGTTCTAAGCGAATAGCAGCCATCCAGTAATATTTTGTTCTGATGAACCTCAAACGGATGAGAAATTAACAGGGAATTTTGAGTAGCAATGGTGTCATTCTCAATGAAAGTACCTTGCTCTATTAACGAAATGCAGAATGTCTCATGAAAATGAGCAGGAAACGTAGCAGAAGCCTGATGAGCTTGAAGCACCTCTAAGGCATCAAAATTCTTAGTTCGTAAAAAGCTAAACATTGCTGTAGTAAACGTATTACCCTGCCTTCTAATTGTTCAACCCCCTTTTTTACTTATACAAAGCAACTTAGCCATGATTAGTAATAGAGAGTATATGATAGATTATTGAGCAGAATCAGGGGCTGTAGTTAGGTGCTCCTCGGGTAATGGTAACGTCGTGCGGGTGACTTTCGCGTACTCCGGCGGCAGTAATCTTTACAAACTTAGCC
>NZ_JBARYM010000665.1:0-3970 GCF_049647865.1 Tunicatimonas sp.
CTTTTAAATATGCCTGATGAAGCCATATTCTACTTAGGTAATGCATACGAAGAACGCTCGGTTACGCTGTGTACCTTGAAGAACTATTGGGTCTGGGATAATCTTCGGGATAATGCTCGGTTTAAAGAAATTTATACCCAAATGAATTTTCCTCCTTCAATAAAAAAGAAGCATATTCTTGAACCGATAACCATAGCTGAAACCACCTTTGTCAACCCATCATTATTAAGTAAAAATGAAATAGCACACTATTTAAAACAATTAGGTAAGCTAATGAAAGAAGATGAGGTCTTTTTGGACTCATCGATTTCGCTAAGGCTTTTAGCAGAAAAATTGGATATGCAGCCCAATAAATTATCCTGGTTACTCAATGAACAAATAGGTAAGAATTTTAATGAATACATTAACGCATACCGATTGATTGCTTTTAAAGAAAAAGCACTAAACCCAAATAATGGAAACCTTACACTTTTAGGTTTAGCTTATGACAGTGGCTTTAACTCCAAAACAGTATTCAATGCTTTTTTTAAAAAAATGGAAGGAATGACTCCAAAAACATGGGTCAAATTCCACAAAGAATAGGATCAAGTGACTGTCAAGTCTAAGCCCAAATTTACCCGGTATCAATTTCTTTTAGTCACCATCATTGCAGTCGTTTTATTGACAATTGTTTTGGACTACATGCTTACCTCTGCCTTATCCGCAATTCTTCTTCCAGAACTCAA
The DNA here is from genome assembly GCF_049647865.1 of Tunicatimonas sp. Taxonomy (NCBI): domain Bacteria; kingdom Pseudomonadati; phylum Bacteroidota; class Cytophagia; order Cytophagales; family Catalimonadaceae; genus Tunicatimonas; species Tunicatimonas sp. The sequence goes on from NZ_JBARYM010000665.1 coordinate 726, forward strand.
GATCACTACCAAACAGTTTGGCCTACTTGCCTCGGCATATCCAATTAGTGCTGGAATAACTGCTATAGTATTATCAGGCTATGCTGATAAATTTGATCGAAAAAAACTACTGCTTTTCTTTTACTCGGGTTTTTTGCTGGGAGTTCTATTTTGTGCAAGTGCGCCCACCTTTCACGTATTGGTTATTGCTCGGATAATAACTGGGACATTTGGTGGTGTTGTTGGTCCTATTTGCTTTGCCATCATAGCTGATCTATTTGAAACGACTCAACGAGGAAGGGCTATGGGAATTCTACAAATGGCTTCTGCAGGGAGTCAAATTTTGGGTTTACCGCTTGCACTTTACTTGGCTTCTGAGTGGGATTGGCATTTAGCTTTTGGGCTGATTTTACTTATCGGAATCATTACCATTTTTCTAGTCGTTTGGAAAATTAATCCTGTAAACGAGCATCTACAAAAACCGGTTAAAGTCAATCCTTGGCTTCATTCATTTAAAATAATCAGCAATAGAAATTATCTAATCGTGTTTTTTAATAATATGCTGTTAGTAGCAGGAGATGTTATTTTGATGACTTTTAGCGCTGCTTTTTGCACTAACAATCTTGGAGTAGGTCTTGATGACCTTCCCTTACTATATGGAATCGCAGGGGTTTCGACTTTCGTTTTCTCTCCCCTTATGGGTCGTTTAACAGATAAATATGGAACACTCAAAATTTTTGTAATAGGAACAATGATTACAATTTTGACGGTAGGGGTATTTACGAACTTGGCAATAAACCCTCTTTGGACAGTTGCCATTGTTCACACCTTCCTTTTTATTGGAATTAATGCTCGAAGTATCTCATCTTCAGCTATTGGGACAGTGGTCCCTGAAGTGGAGGATCGTGGTGCATACATGGCTGTTGATGCAGCAATGCAGTTGGCTGTTGCTGGTACAGCTGCCATACTAGCTGGGTGGATAGTATTTCAATCTGAAGATGGAATGATAAATAATTTTTCCACCTTAGGGGTCGTCGTAATTTCATTAATGATTTTGACAATTGGATTGATGTTTATTATTAATCGAATGGTTAAAAAAAAGAATACTGTCTCAGAAGACTAAGGTTCTGCCGTTCTCCAATTAGTGGCCTCTCAAATGCTGCGTCGAATTCCTGGGTATACAGTAATCCACCTTGCCAAAGGAACTTTTACAAACAGAGCCAAAAACTAATAAGCGTTACTAAGCATTATAACTTAATATCCAAGGTTGCAGTCTAAGCAAGTTTAAGGCTGTTTCAGGAAGTTCCAAATCTCAATAATAGGTTCTGAATTACATTTCAGGACGACTCGCCTTCCTTTCCACACCATCTTTGCATTATCAATTCAATCAGGTATAAACAACCATTGAATGTTGCTTCCTTTCCTATTACTAAACGGACAAACAGTAAGGAAAAGGACTTTTTTAAAAACCTTAATAAAAAAAACATGAAAAAGACATTATTAATCTTGACTTTATGCGGACTGACTTTAGTTGCCAAATCTCAAAACACAAGTGTAGAAAAATCAACATTCGGATTACAAACTGGGGTTTTAGGAATCTGGGTGTATAATGAAGCAAAACTATCAAATACCATAGCACTAAGAACAGAGGTTGGTTTTGATTTTGGTATTTGGGAAACTACTTATTATGATGATTATAATTCTCCATTTCTGCTCACACCTGTTATAGTTGTTGAGCCAAGATACTATTATAACCTCAAAAAACGCTCTGAGAATTCAAAAAGAATTGATGGAAATAGTGGCAATTTTATTGCCTTAAAAACGAGTTATCATCCAGAATTGGCTATTTTAAATACTGACGATGCTCCGGTGGTAAGTGATTTCGCCATTATACCCACTTGGGGAATTAGAAGAAATATAGGGGAGCATCTTAATTATGAAGTAGGTTTAGGAGTAGGATATAGTCATACATTTGCTGAACGCGCTGGTTATTCAAAAGACAAAAGTGAACTAGAATTAAATATGCACTTGCGAATAGGGTATAGATTTTAGCATAAGCAAAAACGCTTCTCTGCTCTTTGAACCAATAATACACTGGAGTTTATCTTATGGCTGTAACGAATTTGGTAAAGGTATTTACCCTAACCAAGGGGTCTTCCTACTTTCTTTCGAATTCTCAGGAGCAAATTTCAGAATTCATGCTTTGGCATCTCATTAAAGGTTCAAGGACAAAAGAATTACAAATAGGGTAAAAATGTACTACAACAATGTATAAGAAATAATGACGGTTTGATCACTAAAACTGAAGTAAGTAAATATAAAAGGGGGCTGTATTTAACCGAAATTTTCAAGTTTTAATGTCTGCTATTCCTCTTTTACTAACTGTTGTAAGTCTTCAGGGAAAAACTGTAACAATTATCCTATTACATCATCAAAATTAGTATGAAGTAATAAAACCAAATAATCTATGATTGACACCAAGCAAAAACAATTGATTAAAACTGCAAGAATTACTGGCGTGTGGTATTTAATGATGGCTATTTCAGGGATTTTAGGTTTTATGGTCTTTCATTCTCAAATATTTGTGTCTGGTAACCCTGAACAAACGCTAACGAATTTAATAGAATTAGAATCTACTGCAAGAATTAGGTTGCTCTTAGAGTTTGCTATCGTAATATCTCAAGCATTTACCGCAGTTTGGTTTTACAAACTATTTAAAGATAGTTATGAATGGGAAGCTTGGACTCTAGGTGTATGGGGAATGGTGAATGCATTAGCCATTATGATAAGTGCAATTGCAAGCGCCTCTGCTATAGGTGTTGCCAGTTCTGATATAAGTGCTATGGAAGACAAAGTTGTACTAACATATGTTTTTCAAAATATAATTTCAAATGCTTGGGGTATTGGTGGTCTTTTCTTTGGGCTTTGGCTGTTTCCTATGGGATACATAGTCATCAAATCTAAAAGAATGCCTGTCTGGTTAGGAAGAGTTATTGTTTTAGGTGGTATTGGCTATCTATTTAGCACCGTTATCCGCTACGCAGGAATTGATTTTAGCCTCAATAGATTTCTTACGCTACCCGCAACCATTGGAGAATTTTGGATGATTGGTTATTTACTAATTTTTGGCATAAGACCTAGCAACGAGTAAAATTAAGTTAAAACGGCACACAATAATGTATATAAATAATAGCTTGTTCTCGCCTACTTCTGAAAACCCTCTCGAATTTTTAGTTTGGTGTGTTCCGCCTCAGGCGGATAACCGC
>NZ_JBARYM010000666.1:0-6056 GCF_049647865.1 Tunicatimonas sp.
AAAACCACACTTACCCCGGGCCCAAGGATCATCAGGAAGAGGCATTACCCCAATATTTATTTTAGTTAGGTCTTCAACTTCTGTTGATTGATCCCATTTAATAAAATCTAAATTGGGTATGTCTAACTCAGGAGGTCGGTCGGCAATAACGATAAATTGAAATGCATAATTCTGATCTAATCGCTTTAGTACGCTAACAATCGTTGTCAAATACTTGAGGGTAGAGTGTGAACCAGTCCACCCAATTGTGACTGATGGTGAGTGTTGGTTTACCAGTTGATTGTGATAGTGTTTGGTGTCAATAGTTGTGGGATTAACTATTGTCTGCTCATTGTGCTGCCGAGCGAAATTAGCCAAGTAAGTATTTCCGGCACTCACCCGATAACTCCATCGGCAGACATTGGCAACTTTACTTCTCCATTTGAGCCAAGAAAGCCATCGATTTACTCCTGATTTATCTTCTATCCAGATGGCGTCATCGAAGTCAATAATAATTGGTTTTTTAAGAAGTTTAGCCGTAATCCACTCAACCCAGGGCGGACCTAGCGGGGTAGCTTCCCGATGAATCAGCACCGCATCGGCCCGACGTATTAGCCAAAGGTGCTTTATTCTCCGTAAGTACCCTAAAGCAATTCCAAACAGTTTCTGTAGAGTATGGCCGGTTTGATATAGTACTTGGTTAGTTTCAGCGTCCAGAAAGGAATAAATCTGATAATCATATCCGTAATTATCAAGCTGAGACAAATACTGCTCGTAGCGAAAGCGCTGACTAGGTGCACCGCCGGTTGGATAGGGGCAGAGAATTATTAATTTCTTTTTACTATTTTTATCGCTACTCAACGCTTCTCAATGGTTAATCGGTTTATCCAAGAAGTACGCCAACACTACCGAAGACCTTCGGAGTCAATTTACTTGATTGAAACTGCAATGTTCGGTAATGAACGTCAGTTTATCAATAATTGTCTGAATTCTCGTAAAGTATCAACGATTGGCGAAGAAGTTGAGCAATTTGAGAGAGCCGTAGCCAGTAGGCTAGGAGTAAAATATGCACTAGCAACGTCGAGCGGTACGGCAGCCTTACATCTAGGGTTAATGGCGTTAGGAGTGAGATCTCAGGAGTGGGTGCTCACATCGCCTTTTACATTTATTGCAACGTCTAACGCCATTCTTCAAGCAGGTAGTCAGCCACTGTTCATTGATATTGATCGTACTACCCTAGGACTTTGCCCAGCAGCACTTGAAGAATTTTTAACCAAGGAAACGGAAGTAGACTCGTCAGGAAACTGTTATCACCGAGCTAGTAGGCGACGGATTGCAGCCTGTCTGCCTATCCATGTGTTTGGTCATCCGGCTAATTTGCCCGCTATTGTTCAATTATGCCAACAGTATAATATTCCAGTATTAGAAGATGCAGCGGAAGGCCTGGGTAGCTCAATAAGTGGACAATCGGTCGGTACATTTGGTAGTGCGGGAGTACTTAGCTTCAACGGAAATAAAATTATCACGAGTGGGGGAGGGGGAATGCTGCTGACCAATGACGAAACAATTTACCAAAAGGCATTCCGACGGGCTAACCAATTAAAAAGCTCAATGAATAACGAAGTGAAAGAGGTGAGTTACAACTACCGAATGCCTGCCTTAAACGCGGCACTTGGCTTAGCCCAATGGCAGCATCTGGATCAATGTGTACAACAAAAACGCAAGCTCTATAATTGGTACGCTGACCTATTTGGTGAATTTAAGGTGCAAGTCATGCAAGAACCACCCCAATCGTACTCCAATTACTGGCTGCAAGCAATAGTTTTTCCAGATCAACAGCAAAGCGATATATTCGTTAGAAAAACGAACGAAGCGGGTATTGAAACCCGAGCGGCTTGGAAATCATTACATCGGTATCCTCTGTTCAATCATCGTTTTCACTGTTCTCTTCCCCATGCCGAATGGGCCGAATCTTGTCTAGCAAATATTCCTTCAACCATAGTGCCTAATGCGTGACTTAATTCTAGTTGGTGGGGGTGGTCACGCTCGTTCAGTAATTGATATGATAGAATCTGGTCATGATTTTCGTATTGTGGGTATTGCTGATCGTCAAGAAAAGTTGGGTGAGCGGGTGCTGAATTACAGCATAACTGCCACTGATGAAAATCTAGCTTCTTTGGTAAGTGACGACTGCTACTTTCTAATAACGGTAGGTCAAATAGAGACTACGGAAATACGAGTTCGCCTTGATCAAGAGTTAACTCAGGCTAATGCCAAATTAGCTAGCGTTGTTTCGCCTTTAGCCCGAGTGTCTAACAATGCATCGGTAGCTGAGGGCACGGTAGTGATGCACTTTGCTTTGGTAAACGCTGGAGCTCAAGTGGGGCGTCACGTAATCATAAATACACAAGCGGTAGTGGAACATGATGTAGTTGTAGGCAACTTTTGTCATATTTCTACCGGAGCCATTCTCAACGGAGGGGCAAAGGTAGGAAATCAGGTGTTTGTTGGTAGTCACGCTACAGTGAGGCAGGGCACCAACATTGCAAGTAATGTAGTAATTGGAGCGCATTCCTACGTACACCAGGATATTTCCGAAGCTGGTGTATACGCGGGTATTCCAGCCCGGCGCATACGGTAATGAGGGTAATAAAGCCAAATTTACTGGTTACAAACTATTGGCTAGCATATACTGATTAATGAGAGTTTTTCGTTTAAAGTAATGTATCTATTTTTGCAGATACTATCTAACCTCCTGTAAGATGACTAAAGATGAGCGTATTAAACTAATTAGAACTTATTTTGAGGAAATAACTCGTATTGACGGAAGTGTACCCTGCATCCAGTGGAAACATCCCAGTCAACCTAATCTTTTCCTGTATTCTCGAGAAGACGAATCGCTGGATCAACACGAAGTAATACTAGTTAGTGGCACGGCTGCTAAGTTGGACAAGGCCTTATCGCACTCAGTGAAACACTATTTTCAGAGTGCAGAAGAACTTGAACTACTACTGCGTTCACTTTCTAAGAAAACCGCAGCAAGTAAAAAGGCCCACCCCGTTGAAAAAAAGAAATCTTTTCAGCCTAAATCAAAACCAGCTTTTGCTGCTACCAAAAAAGTAGTAGATATTCCTCAAAGTGCAGGTACTAGTTTTAATAGACCAGCTATGCCTACGCCTACAACAAATCCGGCATCGTACGCTCCAAGTCGTCCGAGTTTTGCCAGTAACCCGCCTCCTGCATCCTTTGCTTCAGCTCCCCCCACAAAGATGGGTGGGCACCAGCTTAAAGGAATTTGGGTAGGTGTTTTGATAGTGCTAGTGCTATTAATTACAGCATTTTTTACGAATCCAGGTATTGAACAACACCGAAGTGCTGTAGAAAAATCAACTCACCAAGAATTATTACAACCATCGCTACTGACTTATTCCGAAAGTACGTCGCCAGAGGAGCTTAATAGCACGTTAGTATCTACTGCTGAGAGTCCATTTCCCTCTCCGGTGCAACGAAAAGATTTTTATGTGTTTTCACTGACAGAACTTCAATTCCCTGATTACGAAAAGATTGTAGGAATAGGACTGTTCGGAACGGTTTTTATTGATGAGCCAGAGAGAAGTTCAACGGCTTCAAGCAATTTCAACGAAGATGGTTCAGCCACTGAGGGTGATCAGGCTAAGCTAAATGAGATGAAGCGGGCCGTAATTGTTGCCGTAATGGATAAGTTTTATGCCGATGCTCAGAACCAGGAGGATTTCACGTACAAATTCGTATTCCATAATCGATCTAACCGCAATATTTCTTCTTTCAATGGGCAGGTAGTTTTTAACGATGCCGAAGGTGAGTTGGTAAAAGTTTTGCCTCTAACTTATGATCGCCCCTTGGGAATTGGTGAGCGGGCGGTTTTTCATATTATAGAAGATTCAGCGAGCTCCGGTGGAGAAAGCGAAGCGCTCATTAGTGCTGATCTCTCAGATCTTTCTATCGAGTGGCAACCTTCTGCACTGCTGTTTAAAGACGGTTCAACCCTAAGTATGTAACTGATATTCTTTCTGCTGAGTTGAATTTTCTGTAAACGGGTTAGGTAAACTACAGTGATATTTGCATTTTGGCGTAAAAATTTCGCTACTCTGCAATTATGAAACACCAAACCTACATCTACACCATTACCTTTATTGCAGCCCTGGGAGGCTTTTTATTTGGATTTGATACCGCCGTTATTTCTGGGGCTAATCCATTTATTCAGAAATATTTTAATCTGGACGAACTCGCGCTGGGGTGGGCCGTATCCAGCGTAATTGTGGGTTGTATTATTGGTGCTTTTTCAGCGGGGTTCGTTAGTGATTTGTTCGGACGGAAAAAGGTGCTATTGGTCACTGCGGTGTTGTTTACCTTTTCGGCAGTAGGTACCGCTTTAGCTACCAACTTTACTTTTTTTGTGTTAGCCCGAATTTTAGGAGGTATTGGCGTTGGAGCTGCGTCAGCGTTATCACCCACCTACATTGCTGAAATTTCACCGGCTGATCGCCGAGGTAGGTTAGTTTCTATCAATCAGCTCACTATTGTCATTGGTATTTTAGTCGTTTACTTTACCAACCTACTGTTTGCTGAAAGCTTTGGTGACGATAGTTGGAGGTATATGCTGGGTAGCGAAGCAATTCCTGCCGTACTATTTTTCGGGTTGTTATTTTTTATTCCTGAAAGCCCCCGCTGGCTATTTAAAAATCATCAGGAGGCCAAGGCGCGAGAAGTGCTACGCAAATTGGAAGGAGACGGTCATATCGCTGAAGAAATGAGTGAGATCGAAGAGTCTTTGAAGGGCGAACAAGAAAAAGTTGCCTTTGCCGATCTGTTCAAAGGGGGCATGGCTAAAATCACAGTAATTGGAATTGTTCTGGCAATGCTGCAACAGCTCGTGGGAATTAATGCTATTATTTATTACGCGCCTACGATTTTTGAGAGTGCGGGGGCTGGCCTAGAATCAGCTTTACGACAAACTGTGGCTATTGGTGGCACCAATCTTCTGTTTACGTTTGTAGCCATCAATTTGGTGGATCGCTGGGGACGTAAGCCACTGCTACTAGCCGGTTCGGTGGGAATGACCTTATCGCTTTCTTTTCTTTCGTTTTCATTTTTGGGTGATGGGGGAGCCGGATACGGCGTGTTGTTCTCTATTTTAGGCTACATCGCTTCTTTCGCCGCCACGCACGCGGCTGTTATGTGGGTGTTAGTATCCGAAATATTCCCGAACAAGTACCGTGGATCTGCTATGTCAGTGGCTCTGTTCATGCACTGGAGTGCTACGTATTTGGTTACCCAAACTTTTCCCTGGATGTTAGCGAATAAAGGAGGGGCATTCTCCTTTGGAATTTTTGCAGTAGTTGCTGCTTTAAGTCTAGTGTTCGTTTGGTTCTTTGTTCCGGAAACCAAAGGAAAATCATTAGAGCAAATTGAGAAAGAATTACAAATCAATTGATTGGAGACCAGAAGCGGGAGAAAGGTAAAGGGTGAAGGGCCGCCGTGGAATGATGACGGGTAAAAAATACTAATAACCAGTAGTAAAGGACAATTTAACCATCGAACCATTAAATAAATGAAACCACTTTGGGGTATTGATTTGGGCGGAACCAAAATTGAGGGCGTAGTACTGAAGAACGCTGACAGTACCGAATCACTTTGTCGGACTCGGGTTCCTACCGAACAGGATCAGGGCTACGAACATATTTTGGATCAGATTAAGAAGTTGATCGATATAATCTCGGAAGAAACCGGGTTGAAACCTGAAAAGGTGGGCTTTGGTACACCAGGCACTTTAGACCCCATTCTACAAACGCTAAAAAACAGTAATACCACCTGCCTTAATGGCAAGCCACTTAAAGAAGATTTAGAAGCTAAACTAGGTATTCCGATTGAGATAGCGAACGATGCTAATTGTTTTGCCTTGGCCGAAGCCCGCTTAGGGGTAGTAAAAGAAAAGATGCCGCATGCCCGGGTGGTATTTGGCGTAATTATGGGAACCGGAGTAGGCGGCGGTATTGTAATTGATGGAAAAATATGGAACGGCCGGCAGGGAATTGCTG
>NZ_JBARYM010000667.1:0-7651 GCF_049647865.1 Tunicatimonas sp.
CAATTATATGCAAGTATTTAATCAGGTGCAATCTGATAAAGTCTTTGATCATATAAAGGGGAAAATTACGGTTGAAGAAAAAGAAGTGACCGTTGACGAGTTTAACCAAGTTGCCGAGGAGACCAAATAACTTCTAACTCAGCCGCGCGTTACAATATGCATGTTGCGCAATCGTCGTACTGAATAATATTTCATTAAAACCACTATTATATGATTAACAAAGAAGAGTTTCGTAAATATGCCGTGAAGGGCCAAGGCATTAACGGCCTTACATTCGACAGCTACGTTGATAGAGTAGAAAATATGACTCGGGCAGTTATTGAAGAACGTCCTACTAACTTCCGGGAAATTGATGTTTTTTCTCGTCTGATTATGGACCGAATTATCTTTCTGGGTATGCAGGTTGAAGAAGGGATTGCTAACATCATTACCGCTCAGCTTTTATTTTTACAATCAGTAGATCCGAAAAAAGATATTTCCTTATACATCAACAGCCCGGGTGGTTCGGTATACGCCGGTTTAGGGATGTACGACACTATGCAATTTGTCACCCCCGATGTAGCCACCATCTGCACCGGGTTAGCCGCATCAATGGGAGCCGTATTATTAGCGGGAGGTGCCAAAGACAAGCGAGCCGCCTTACCCCACGCCCGTATTATGATTCACCAACCTAGTGGTGGAATGCAAGGTCAGTCAAAAGATATGGAAATTACGCTGAAGCAAACCTTAGAACTTCGGCAAGATTTATATAAAATTTTGGCCGACCACAGTGGACAGTCATTTGAAAAAATTGAGAAAGATTCGGACCGTGACTACTGGATGCGACCTACTGAAGCAAAGGAGTATGGACTAATTGATGAGGTGCTTGACCGAGGTGTTGCTTCCAAGGTTCGCGACGAATCGTAAATTTTACTAACTTACCATTTCAGTGAACGGGAAATTGTTCTCTCGTTCACTACTTTTACTGAACAACAATCGCCGAGATTATGCCCCAGCAAATTACCTGTTCCTTTTGCGGACGGACTAAAAAGGATGTTGATCTAATGATCTCTGGTATCAACGCTCATATCTGTAACTTCTGCATTAACCAAGCCCAGCAGATTTTAGAAGAAGAACTAAAGATTAAGGGGAAGACGGCTAATCCGGAATTTTCGCTGATTAAACCTAAGGAAATTAAGAAGCATCTGGACGAGTACGTGGTTGGTCAAGATGACGCAAAGAAAGTAATGTCGGTAGCAGTGTATAATCACTACAAGCGACTAATGCAGCGAGACGATGATGAGGAGATTTCCATTGAGAAATCGAACATCGTAATGGTAGGCGAAACGGGTACCGGAAAAACGTATTTAGCTCGCACATTAGCTAAAATCCTTCAAGTTCCTTTTTGTATTGCTGATGCTACGGTGCTAACTGAAGCGGGCTACGTTGGTGAAGATGTAGAAAGTATCTTAACCCGATTACTGCAAGCGGCTGACTACGAAGTGGAAGCGGCCGAACGGGGAATAGTTTATATTGATGAGCTTGATAAAATTGCTCGTAAATCAGATAACCCTTCTATCACTCGCGATGTAAGTGGCGAAGGAGTGCAGCAAGCATTACTCAAGCTTTTGGAAGGCACTAGTGTGAATGTACCTCCGCAAGGTGGGCGGAAGCATCCAGACCAAAAGATGATTGCTATTAATACCGAACATATTTTGTTTGTTTGTGGTGGTGCCTTCGACGGAATCTCCCGTCTAATTGCTAATCGGCTAAATACCCAACCTTTAGGCTTTACCGGAGCAAAGGCCAATCGCTCTGACTTTCGGATTGATAAAGATAATTTACTACAGTATGTTACAGCCCAAGACTTGAAGCAGTACGGTTTAATTCCTGAATTAATAGGCCGATTGCCAGTACTTACGCACCTTGACCCGCTGAGTAGTGAAACGCTGAAAATGATTTTAACCTCTCCTAGAAATGCTTTAACCAAGCAGTACCATAAGCTCTTTCAGATGGAAGGTATTGAAATTACCTTTGATGATTCAGCGTTGGACTACATTGTAGACAAGGCGGTTGAATACAAATTAGGAGCTCGGGGCTTACGTTCTATTTGTGAGGCAATTATCACAGATGCTATGTACGAGCTTCCTTCCCAGACCGAAATTAAGGCATTCACCATTGATCGTGACTACGCTCAGAAACGGTTCGAGAAGTCCAAATTTAAACAGCTTACTGCCGCTTGATGCGCTAGCTAGAATATTTGATTTTACCTATTCAATGCAAAAGGAGCCTTATGAGCTCCTTTTTTGTAGAACGAAAACAATATCAGTTAGAAAAATTCAACGTTAATGTACCTAATTGAACTAATTTGTCAATTTTTACTCAAAAAAGTGGGTAGATTAACTCAAATTCAATAGATTGCATTTTTACTTCCCACTGTTTACTTCTTCATTACTGGGAAAATAGGTAGCATCTATGTCTACCTATTTTTTTTACAAAAATCGCACCAATCCAGTAGCAAATCCTATTAATCTTCCTGAAGGCTCAATTTTTCCATACTGGTTAGTTCGGGGCCTCCCCCTCGGTTTCCGCTTCCAGCGGCAATGTAAATTTCTTCGTTAAGAATGACCGCTTGCGTACCGTGCCTTCCTTGCTTGAGCGAAGGCCAGGTTTCCCAGTTTTCCGATTCAGTATTCCATACTTCTACTTCATCGTGTCCCGGCACTTGCGAGCCACTTTCACCGCCAATAATAATCAGGTTATTATCAGCGACTATTGAGGTAGTTCCGGCTCTTTCTGTTGGTAGATGATTTATAGTAGTCCATTCGTTCGTGGAAAAATCGTAAACATCCACTTCAGAAATAGTTAGCTCCATGGTCTGTTCGGTTTTAGCCGATGTATTCCGGCCACCCGCAGCGTAAAGTTTGGTTCCGATCATAGCTGCTTGAAAATGGTCACGAGACCTCGGGGCGTCTGGTAGCTCCTTCCATTCATTGGTACTCGGATCAAATTCATCAAACCAGGCTACGTGTCCATCGTAGTGCCCATCTTGAATACCACACAATACATATATTTTATTCTGGTAGACCGTTACCCCGGCCGCTCCTCGCCTACGTTCTTCAGGAATACTAACTACTTTTTCCCATTGATCGGTAGCCGGAACATAGGCGTACACGTCGGGAATAGGCGTCTCATGCGGAAAACTACCGGTAAAGGCTCCCAGCACGTATATTTTATCTTGATAGAGAATAGCCTGAAAGTGATGCATTTCTAGCGGCGGCGTTGCACCTTCCGACCACGTATTCGCCTCCGGATCATAGATATTAATTGGTTTATTAGATCTTCCTCCAATTAAATAGAACTTACCATTAAGTTCAGTAAAAGCATTTTCGTGGCGCGCCAGCGGTTCGTTATTGGTATTAATCATTGTCCATTCAGCTTCAGGCTGAGTTACTGCGACCTCTTCTACTTCAGATTTTGAAGAGTCAGGTGATGAACAGCTCATGAAGAAAAGTATTCCTAGTAGAGAAAAAAGAATTTTCATATGCGTGAGTAGGGTATAAAAACTTATTGGCTAATTTCAGCAAATACCGGAAAATGATCAGATGGGTACGCGCCGTTTTTCTCCTCACTAATAATTGCCATCCGGTGCACATCTAGTGACGGACTTACAAAGATGTGATCAATCCGGTCGCCCGGCAGGTTAGGAGTGACGGCAAAGCCACTAAAACTTTTTTCTGGCCCAACCGGAGGTAACACACTTTTATTCCAAGCATCTGCCAAATTCTCACTCTCATTCAGCGTTTTATACGGAGTTGACTCAGGATTGCTATTAAAATCGCCCATTAGAATAACGGGAGCGTCCGAAGCTAACTCTAGAAGTTTACGATCTAGCAGTTTTGCACTTTCTAAACGAGCAGTACCGCCTCGGTGATCAAAGTGGGTGTTACAGATCAGTAAAGAATCACGGGTTAATCGGTTTCGTAAGAGAACCCAGGTAGCAATACGAGGTAATGCGGCATCCCAGTCTTTGCTAGGCATGTTAGGAGTGGTTGACAACCAAAAAGTACCCTCCGCCGTACTTTCGTACAAGTCGGCATCATAAAAAATAGGTGAGTACTCACCGGCTTCTTTTCCATCGTCTCGCCCTACCCCTACTCGGCGAAAATTCGGAAAGTGTTCTTCTACGTAGGTGACTTGATGGTGTAAAGCTTCTTGCAAACCAAAAACATCTGCTTGATAGAATTTAAGTAAGTTAACCACCCGCTCTTTACGATTATCCCAACGGTGCTCACCGTCTTTCGGATTATCATAGCGAATATTAAATGAGATAATTTTCACTGTTGCAGCAGGTTTGGTAGAACTTATAAGAAGTACTGAAGAAAAGAGAATCAGAATGATCTTACTGAACATGAGCGTCGTAGTTGTTAAGTTGGTTTCGCAAGTTAACAATCTCCTGAAAATCAGCTAACCGGTGTTCATCTGGCTTTAGTTTTGAAAATGATATTTTGCCAGCGATTAAATTCTGCGAAGCAGGTCGCCGAGCCGAAGCATGAACTTCACTAATCCCAGTATCCAACAGTTGCGTCACATTACGACTATTCACTCCACCCCCCGCCAAAATCTTGACTTTTGAAGACTGCTTCATTAATGTCTCGAGCAACGGAATTCCGTCTACCACTACCGGCTGCTGACCCGATGTTAATACTCTAGCAATACCCAGTTTCTCCAGTTGTATGAAGGTTTGAAGTGGATCGTTTACCAAGTCAAAAGCCCGATGAAAAGTCACCGATTCGGTTGAAGTTACCTCCAGCATATGCGTTAAAAACTGCTGATCTAGATCATCAGCTTGGTTGAGAGCGCCAACTACCACTGCATTTGCTTCGTGTTTATTGAAAAATTCAATACTATTTAGAATGACCGCTTGTTCTGTCTCAGTATACACAAAGTTTCCAATCCGAGGGCGAATCAACACGTGAATTGGGATAGATAGTCTTTCTCGGGTAAGTAGAAACAAAGCAGGATCAGGTGTAAGACCGCCTACTTCTAAGCAACTGCACAACTCTATACGATCAGCTCCTGCCTCTTGGGCAATAAGTGCGGACTCTAGAGAATCCACGCAAATTTCTAGTACTTTCTTCAATAGAAGATAATTATCAAAGTGAGTATTTTTAGTGTATGATCAGTTTGGTAACAAATCATTAATTATTTCTTCAGCTACAATTCTAGAAGTGGGCCGATCACCCACTACTTCTTGTAGACTGGCGTAGGCTTGAAGTTGATTTTCTCGCTCTTTGGTGTCTTTCAAAAGCTTCTTACTCCAGGCTACCACATTTTCTACCGAGAAATCTTGTTGAATAAGTTCGGGGACTACTTCGGCATCCATAATCAGATTGACCAGCGAAATATACGGAACCCGAATTAGGGCACGGGCAATGCGATAAGAAATTGTGCTAGTTCGGTATACTACTACTTGAGGCACTCCAAATAAAGCCGTTTCCAGCGTAGCTGTGCCCGAGGTAACAATAGCAAAATTAGCGACACTGAGTACTTGGTAGGTTTCATCCGTTACAATACGTATCTGCGAGTGGGAACATACCGAGTCGTAATAAGAAGGCGGAAGGTTTCCTACTGCGGCTACTACAAACTGGGCTTTAGGAAAATGAGGTACTACTTCTAACAGCGTATTCAACACATTTTGAATCTCCTGCTTACGACTACCAGGAAGAAGCGCAATAATTGGTTCGCGGCTAATTTGGTGGTTCTCTCGAAATGATGTATCTGGTTCAAAACTTCGAATAGCGTCTTTTAATGGATTACCCACGTAAGTGACGTTTACTCCGTACTTTTCGAAAAAAGTAAGTTCGAATGAGAGAATAGAAAATACCCGATCAGTATACTTACGCAGCTTGTGTGTGCGGGCAGCATTCCAGGCCCAGGTTTTTGGGGCGATGTAGTAATAAACTCGAAACCCATTTTCTTTAGCAAACCGAGCTATACGAAGGTTGAAACCTGCGTAGTCAATGAGGATAACGGCATCCGGCTGAAATTTTAGTATATCGGCTTGGCAAAATTTGAGAAAGCCCCGAATGGTAAGTAAATTTTTTAGCACCTCGTAAAATCCCATGAAGGCTAGATCGCGATAATGCTTTACCAGAACGCCACCGGCTTCTTTCATTGAGTCGCCACCCCAACAGCGAATTTGAGCTTTCGAATCTAACTTTTGAATCTCGCGGATTAGGTTCCCTCCGTGCAAGTCGCCGGAGCGTTCTCCCGCGACTATATAATATTTCATAGGTTCAATACCGGTTCCGGCTGTGATTGCTCGGCTACTTCAGTGGTAGTCGGCTCTAAGCCCTCACCAAAAAACTCCACAAAGTTGTTATGGGTTTCAAACAGGCGAATGGAATATAATTGCCCTTGAGGAGTAATCTTGGCCACTTCGGGCGCGAGTATTTTCCAAAATTCTTCCACTAAAATCTCACAACTAGCCATTTTGCCCCGCATAAAGTCTACGTCTACATTTAAGTTTTTATGGTCGACTTTTTCAATAACAGTTGTTTTAATTACTTGACTTAACTTCTTCAGATCAACCACAAACCCAGTTTCCGGATCAGGCTTTCCTTTTACCGTGACAATCATTTCAAAATTATGCCCATGCCAATTCTCATTAGCACACGGTCCAAACACTGCTTCATTTTTCTCGCGACTCCAATTAGGATTACATAGTTTGTGAGCTGCATTAAAATGCTCCTTCCGACTTACGTAAATCATTTCGATGGTTCTATTGCTAGATTGTTAAACTGTCAAATTGTTGATCCCAGATTAAGACTGGGACTAGTCACTGGTTATTTATTTTATGTGAAGCACTTTTCAACTTAAAACTTATAACCTGTAACTTTTTCCCGTTTCTTTTTTTGCAAATATAAACAATCCTTCTGCTATATTCAGTTCTTCAAAAAAATCAAAAGTCTTTAAAGTATGATGGTAATTGCTGGAGCGCAATCATTGCTAGGTAGAGCATTAGTTGCAAAATTAAATAATCAGAACTTTAATTATTTGGTACTAGCCGATGAAAATCAATCAGACAATGAAGAGTGGCTAGCGGACGCTCTGTACTGGCATAAAGTTTCAAACTCAGATTTGCCCAACTGGATTGAGCAAAATGCCGAAGAAATAGAGTTTATTATTTGTTGTTCTCTTATAACTAACAAATCTAAGTCAACCCAGTTTAATTCACTTTGGAAATCAGGGTATCAACACCAGATTCCAGTGATCGGAATTGGAACATCAGAGAAAAAGGTAAAAGAAATTATACTTGATAATCAACCGCCATTTTTCTGGACAATACTGCTAACCGAGAATCTTAAAACTAAACCGGAAGTTAGTAGTGTTGCTCAAGCGATATACTACTACA
Source organism: Tunicatimonas sp. (assembly GCF_049647865.1). Lineage (NCBI taxonomy): Bacteria > Pseudomonadati > Bacteroidota > Cytophagia > Cytophagales > Catalimonadaceae > Tunicatimonas > Tunicatimonas sp. Next base: position 7,397 of record NZ_JBARYM010000667.1, read on the forward strand.
TTCGAAATCGGCAAAATTCAGGCTTACGAACCCTCGATAAAGTTCCCAGCGAATGATAATCTAGTAAATTACGAGCGGTCACTCGCTGTTGTTTCTGATTAAATTCTACTAAGTTTACCGCTTTATTAAGTGATAGTTGATAATTTATTGTTGACTTTGAGAAGCGGATACAGTAGATAAAAATCCTTAGTTTTTACTTTTCCAATCCCTAAAACCTAAACTCTCAATAGACTATAACACCAAGCACCATAATAC
>NZ_JBARYM010000668.1:0-8932 GCF_049647865.1 Tunicatimonas sp.
GCTGGAACAATGATGGTTGGTATACTTATCTTTTGCTTAAGAACAATGCCTCTCCAAAAGAAGTAACCGCTCAAATTGATGCACTTAACGATAAGAATCTATCACCAAAGGATATAAAACGGAAAGCTTCACTGACGGCTCTTACCGATATTCATCAGCATTCTAATCTGCTGAATGAGCTAACGCCCAATGGCAGTATGACCCAAGTTTACATCTTCTTAGCTATCGCCCTGTTCGTCCTAGTTATCGCCATTGTAAACTACATGAATTTAGCCACCGCTCGTTCGGCTCGGCGGGCCAAGGAAGTAGGGTTGCGTAAAACATTGGGAGCCGAACGGTCGCAGATTATTAAGCAGTTTCTGAGCGAATCGATACTGTTGGTAGTAGCAGCTACACTAATTGCGGTATTATTAGCTCAAGCACTACTGCCTGCCTTTAACCAGCTTTCGGGGAAAGAACTGACGCTTACATTAGATCAAAATCTAGGCCTTGGTCTAATTCTGATAATTCTATTTACCGGATTGGCATCGGGTAGCTACCCCGCGCTGTTCTTATCCGGCTTTAAACCCGCCGAAGTGCTTAAGGGTAAATTGGCAGTAGGGATGAATAGCTCGCCTTGGCTACGGAAGGGATTGGTCGTATTTCAGTTTACCGTTTCCATTGTACTGATTATTGGGGCGTGGGTCGTCTATAGTCAGATTGACTACCTGCAAAATAAAGACTTAGGTTTTCAGAAAGAACATGTAGTTGTTATTCAAAACGCTAATAACGCTGTAACCAATCAGCTCAATACGTTTAAGCGAGAGTTGAGCCAGCATCCTGGTGTTCTATCCGCTGCGGCATCACTCAGCGTGCCCGGTGGATTACGCCCAATTGTACCGGTCAAAACCGACCAGATGAACGGAGAGGAACAGGTGAATATGGCTGCTATTAATATTGACTTTGAATACTTAGCAACAATGGGTATTGAGGTAGAAGCGGGTCGAGATTTTGATCCCAGTTTCACTACTGACTCTACCGAAGCCATTATCATTAATCATCAGGCCATTAAAGAACTGAATTTGGTAGGTGAGCCGGTAGGGCAGACGGTTCGCATCAATCTGGCCTTTCCGGATGAAGATTATCAAGAAAAGAGAATTATCGGAGTGGTAGATGATATTAACTTCGAACCCCTGTACCGTTCTACGGCCGGAGCGTTCTTTGCCCCGCTGCTTCCGCTTTATAACTACGTATTCGTAAAGATTGATCCCGAGCAACGAGAAGAAGCACTAAGCCACCTGGAAGAAACCTGGTCTAGGATGGCCCCGGACCAACCGTTTACTTTTTCCTTCTTAGATGACGACTTGAACCAATTATACCAAGCGGAAGAAAAACTTAGCACTATTGTTACCTATTTTTCAGTATTAGCCGTCATCATCGCTTGTTTAGGCTTATTAGGTTTGGCCTCGTTTGCAACCGACCAGCGTCGCAAAGAAATTGGTATTCGTAAAGTACTGGGTTCTACCAATGCAGAAATTGTTCAACTATTCTATAAAGAGTATTTGCAAATTATCGCCGTAGCTAATCTAGTAGCTTGGCCCCTGGCTTATTTTCTGGCGAAAGAATATATAAGCAACTTTACGTTCAGCACCCAGATTCAGTGGTTCATATTCTTGATCGCGGGCGGGTTAGTACTGGCTATCGCTTTACTCACAGTAGGAGCGAAAGCAATTAGGGCCGCTAGTGCGAATCCGGTAAAATCTTTAAGAAGTGAATAATTTTTACAGTGAACCGGGCGCCGGGCGCAGTTAGCAATGTGCAAGGAACAATTTTTATAACTTTCTTAACTGCACATTGCACACTGTTCATTGCTAATTGAACAAACTATGCTTAAAAACTACTTCATCACCACCCTGCGGAACTTCCGCCGTAACTCGTTCAGCACCATCATCAACGTGTTGGGTTTAACGCTGAGTCTGGCTTGCTGTATTGCTATTTATGCCTTTATCAAGCACGAGTATAGTTTCGATACTTGGCACGAAAAAGCGGATCGCACTTATCGGGTGGTAGGCCAATACGTGACGGAGAACGGCATCGATTACCAAGGCTATGTAGCGTTCCCAATGGCCGAAGCCCTGCGAGAAGAGTTTGTCGAGATAGAATCGGCTACCCAAGCATTGATAGACGGTGAGTCTACCGTGAAAATAGAGCAGGAGGGGCAAGCACCTCGACTGTTTGAGGAAGATAATGTTTATTACGCCGATGAGTACTTCCTACAAACATTTGACTACAAACTGCTAGCCGGACAGGCTGCCGGATTGCTCAGCCGACCCGACGAAGTAGTGATTACCCAAGAGCTAGCCGATAAATTCTTCGGTAGTGAAGTCAAGGGGAATTACGAGCAGCTATTAGGAAAAATGCTGACGGTAGACCGCAGGCCCTTCCAAATTAGCGGGGTACTAGAAGATGTGCCGCGCAATACCAATGTTGCTTTCCGGATGCTACTGCCTCTAAAGGATTATATCAGCCGTAATAAAGGCTGGATTTACGAATGGGGAAGCAGTAGTTCGGATTGGGCTACTTTTGTAACCCTGCCCGAAGGATACGCTGCCGACCAATTAGAAAGTCGTTTGGGCATATTAGTGGAAAAGAATTATACCGATGACCGGGCGGTCCGGCGGAGCTTCCACCTTCAACCCTTACCCGAGGTGCATACCGATGAGCGTTACGGCGGTACTGATTACGCTACTCCTCAGATTTTGATCATTGCATTCATTACCATGGGGCTGATTGTACTGCTTACGGCTTGTATCAACTTCATCAACTTATCCACTGCTCAATCTATAAATCGGGCGAAAGAAATTGGTATTCGTAAAGCGTTGGGTAGTCGTAAGCGACAAATTGTGCTTCAGTTTATGGGCGAAACCTTCATCATTGCGGCGGTAGCTTCTCTGCTAGCCGTAGCCCTCGCCCAAGAGTTTACCGATGCCTTTAATCAATACTTATCCGTAGTAGTCGACTACGGACTTAGGCTAGACGAGAGCGTTATCTATTTTCTTATTGGACTCATTGTAGTGGTAACCTTTCTGGCGGGTTATTATCCGGCGCGCATCTTAGCCGGATTCAAACCGACCGAAGCCTTAAAGCAGTCTATTACTGCTAAAAATACTGGGTTTGCTGGAAAGTTCTCTTTGCGCAAAACCCTGGTGGTTACCCAGTTTATCATCTCTCAACTTCTGATTATCGGTACCATTGTAGTAGCCAGCCAGATGCGTTACGTGCAGGAGCGCGACTTAGGGTTTGCCAAAGACGACGTGGCCGTGGTTTTTATTCCCCAACAGGAAGATCAGCACCTAGAAACTTTCCGTAATAAGATTATTTCTCAGGCGGCGGTAACTGATGTAAGCTTCTGCACCGGTCCACCCATGTCGGGCAGCAACAGTTGGATTGGGATTCGTCGTCTGGCTCAAGATAAAGAAGAAGGGTTTGGTATTGAACAGAAGCGAATTGATAGTCAGTATTTGCCTGTTTTTAACATTCAGTTACTAGCGGGGCGCAACCTACGGGAGGAAGATCGAGTACTGGCGGCTGACTCTAGCAATAGTTATAACACACTACTCAATAAAAAGGCAGTTGCCAAATTAGGTTTTAGCAGTCCAGAAGAAGCTATTGGTGAGATAGTACTAAATTCCAATGAGGAAGAGGTAACTATCGTTGGAGTAGTAGACGATTTCTTTAACGCGCCATTGCAAGATGAAATTCACCCCTTAATGCTGCATAGCCGAGGCGAACACGTGTGGATGGCCGCAGTGAAACTGGCTAGTCCCCAACCAATACAGCAACTTTCGTTCGTAGAAGAAAGCTGGAAGGAACTGTACCCTGATTTTTATTATTCGGCGATGTCGCTGGATGAATATTTTAAATACGGCGCCTTTTACGTGATTGAAGACGTAATGTACCAGGCTTTTCGATTGTTCGCTTTCTTATCCATCATCATTGGTTGTATGGGACTGTACGGATTGGTTTCTTATTTAGCGCTACAACGCCGCAAGGAAGTAGGAGTGCGGAAAACACTGGGAGCTACGGTCAGCCACATTTTATATCTATTCACCAAAGAATTTGCCTGGTTGGTACTACTGGCCTTCGTCATCGCGGCTCCTCTAGGATACTTTGCGATGCAAGCTTGGTTGGAGACGTTTGTGTACCAAATCCCACTTACCGCAGAGTACTTTATCCTGGCTTTCGTAGTCTCAATGTTAATTGCGCTAGTCACAGTGGGCTATAAGTCGCTCCGCGCCGCCACTGCTAACCCGGTAGACTCGTTACGTAATGAATAAATAGCGGTAGATGGTAGAAGGTTGAGGGGTTTTGCTTTACTCTGCTTCACCTTCTACCTTCTACCTTTAACCACCATAACATGGTAAAGAATTATCTTAAAATTGCCCTACGTAACCTACGTAGCCATAAAGTGTATTCACTCATCAATGTGCTAAGTCTGGCTATTGGGATGGCCGCTTGTTTGGTGATTTTCTTATTTATTTCCGATGAACTGAGTTTTGATGCGTTTCATCAGCAAAAAGAGCAGATTTATCGGCTGGATGAGGTACAATCGTTCCCCGGAATGAGTCCGCAGAATGTAGCCCTGTCCATGCCCGGTATGGGGCCAAATCTACTTAATGAGATACCCGAGATTACCAACTTTACCCGCTTTTGGGTGTGGGATAATCTGCTGTACCAAAAAGAAGACTTACAACTAGTGATTGACCGTACCGCAATCGTAGACTCTACCTTCTTAGAAGTCTTCGACTTTAAACTGCTCCAGGGTGACCCGAACACGGTGCTGGATAAGCCGAACAGTGTTGTGGTTACTGAAGAAACGGCAAATAAGGTTTTTAGTAGTGGTGAAGTCTTAGGAAAGCAACTGGTGATTAATGATGACAACTACGAGGTAACCGGAGTACTGGCGAACGTGCCGGAGAATTCCCACCTACAGTTTGAGGCGCTAATTTCTATCAACACCGTTACGCAGGAGCGTCCTGAGTTTAACGATCAGTGGGGGAGCAACTTCATGGTCACGTATTTGGTACTAGCCCCGCAAACCAATATTGAGCAGTTGGAGAGTAAGTTTCCTGAGTTCTTGCTGTCTCACATGAGTGAAGAAGGCGCATCGTTTTACGAACTTTTTTTGCAACCTCTTTCCGAGGTGCATTTAGGGTCGATGGATATTGAGCACGACTACCAGAACTATCGTAAGTTTGATGGTGCGTACATCAAAACATTTTCCATTCTGGCCTTTTTCGTGCTGATTATTGCCAGCATCAACTTCATGAATTTATCAGTCGCGCGTTCCACTAACCGCTCCAAGGAGGTAGGCATTCGCAAATCGATTGGTGCTCTGAAACAGCAGCTTGTTGGGCAGTTTTTGGGAGAATCAGTGCTGCTAACGCTCATTGCTTTGGTAGTATCGTTGCTGATTGCGGCGGCTTTTATTCCTTACCTTAATGCTATTTCCAATCGTTCACTATCGCTGCTGTCTATCCTTGATCATATTGAGGTAATTGCCGGTGTACTGGTTGTTGCCTTTCTAGTAGGAGTGCTTTCGGGTTCATACCCAGCCTTCTTTCTCTCTTCCTTCCAACCGGCTAAAGTGCTGAAGGGGAGAATGGAAAGCCTGAATCGAAAATCGCTGCTGAGAAGTGGCCTAGTAGTGGTACAGTTTGCTACCGCGATTGCGCTAATTGTGGGTACGGTGCTAGCTACGCAGCAACTTAATTTTATGAAGAGCAAAGATGTTGGCTTTAATAAGGAGCAAATGATGCTAATCCCCATGAACAACGAAGCCAATGAACAGTACGAAACACTCCGAAATGAGCTGCTCACTCAACCGGGGATAGTTGGAGTAACCGCTTCCGGCCAGCGGATTGGCAACAACTTTCACCAAACCGGGGGAAAAGTAAAAACCGACACTTCCCTGCACGAACTAACTATTTCTCAGGTGAACGTTGATTACGATTACCTGGATGTTTACGGTATTCAAGTGAAAGAAGGACGAGCGTTTTCTCGCGACTACGCCGATGATGCTGGCTTTAGCTTTATTATCAACGAATCGCTGGCGAAGAAACTAGGACTGGAAGACCCAGTGGGAGCACAGTTTGGTTTTGGTTGGTACGATAATGATACGCTGGGTACCATTGTGGGGGTAACGCAGGACTTTAACTATAACTCGTTACACCATTCGGTTAATACGCTAGCTATCCACGTGCACCCCGAATGGGGGTTTAGCGAACTGTCGGTAAAAGTCCGACCGGATCATGTAGCGGAGACCATTGCCGCCGTGCAGGGCACTTGGGAATCACTAATTACTGACCGCCCCTTCGAGTATTCTTTCCTGGATGAACACTTTGAGGAGTTGTATCAGACCGACGAGCAAATGAGCAAAGTGGTATCCATTATTGCTATTCTGGCTATCATCATTGCCTGCTTAGGGTTATTCGGTTTGGCTTCCATTGCTACCGAGCAACGGATTAAAGAAATCGGTATCCGCAAGGTTTTGGGGGCTTCTTTGGTACAGTTGTTAGCGGTTTTATCCAAAAATTTCGTCGGACTTGTTCTGCTTGCTTTTCTAATTTCGGTTCCGGTTACCTATTATCTGTTGCAAGAATGGCTAGCGGGCTTTGCCTTCCGTATCAGCATCGGCTGGTGGGTGTTTATCTTTGCCGGGTTCTTATCGTTGCTGGTCGCTCTGGTGACGGTCAGTTTCCAGACCACTCGAGCGGCTTTAGCCAACCCAGTAGACTCATTACGGAGCGAATAGAATATCAGAGGGTCAAATTTTAAAGAACCTATCTTCCTGCCATTTTCGCGGATTATTTGCGATATACGCTGATATATTATGAAATGATTTTTTGTTGCAGATAATGTGATCGTGGTACCGGGATTGCCAGGCGAAATCAGGTTGAACCTGTCGGGCTGTTTTGGTAACCCCAATTTTGAACCCCCGTACAATGGATGCCAAATTTTGGGATTGTGGCCCTAATTTATTTTTTGGGGTATTGGTCGGTATTGTTGGTGGTAGGAGTGCAAAATTTTGTGTCCCTACGTTTTGTTTATCAATAATGATGATCCCGTGGATATGGTTCGGCATGATGATATGATTTCCCAATTTGACAAACGGGAAATGTTCGGGTATAGCCAGCCAGCAGGTGTGAGCTATCTGACCAATGTCTGACAACTGCATTTTACCCTGAATAACCTTTCCAGAATAATGCACCCAATTTTTGGTGCAGATGGTTACAAAATAAGCAGCATTGTCTCCATAATTCCACCAGAGGGCGCGAGTGGTAGCAATACGGTATTTGCCACGAAATTTCTCATTCGTTCAATAAATATCTTTTTCCTCCTCGGACAAAACTTCCAGTAGCCACTGCCTTTCTTACCTAAGTGATTTTTATGCCTATTTTCCTTTAGGTTATCTCGCATGTTGATTCTACAAATTGATATGGTCTTTATTTTTTCTTTATCTTGCTGCCCTACGCTGATAATAATTACTATGCTACAACGACTTTGCTGCCTGGCTTTTCTGGGTATTATAGTAGGAGCCTGCCAAACGGATGCTTCCGAAGCTGAACAGGCTCGCCCCAATATTCTGTTCGCTATTGCTGATGATGCCTCCTTTCCTCACATGGGTGCCTACGGTTGCACTTGGGTAAATACTCCGGGCTTCGATCGGGTGGCTGAAAATGGGTTGCTATTTATGAATGCGTACACCCCCAACGCAAAGTGCTCGCCTTCTCGGGCTTGTATTCTTACCGGACGTAATTCGTGGCAACTGGAAGAGGCCGCTAATCATGTTCCGTACTTTCCGGATAAATTCATCACTTTCATGGAAAGCTTGGGCGACAATGGCTACTTTGTAGGGCATACTGCCAAGGGATGGGCACCCGGTCAGGTTGGTGAGCGAAATGGTAAGAAACGGGAGCTAACTGGCCCGGCGTTTAATGACAAAAAAATCGATCCGCCCGCTGAGTACATTAGCAATAATGACTACGCTGAGAATTTTCGAGATTTTCTGACGGCTAAACCCGACTCACTACCGTTCTGCTTTTGGTACGGCTCCACTGAACCTCACCGTCGCTACGAGTATGGTGCTGGAATTGAGAAAGGTGGTAAGCAGTTGTCCGACATTGATGAAGTACCTGATTTTTGGCCTCAGAATGATACCATTCGTACCGATATGCTGGATTATGCCTTTGAAATTGAATACTTCGATCAGCATTTAACTAGAATGTTGGATATGCTGGAAGAAGCAGGAGAGTTGGACAATACGATTGTCATTGTAACCGCTGACAACGGAATGCCTTTTCCTCGGGTGAAGGGGCAAGCGTACGAGTTATCGAACCATTTACCCTTTGCTATTATGTGGCCCGCGGGTATTGAGCAACCCGGAACCGAAATAGAGGAATATATTAGTTTCATCGATATTGCTCCAACGCTGACGCAACTAGCAGATATTTCGCCTGACGAAAGTGAGATGCAGGCTATGCAAGGGCGCAGTATTACTTATTTCTTCGAGCAGCAACCTAATGATAGTGCTGCGTGGAACCATGTATTGATCGGCAAGGAACGCCACGATATTGGCCGACCGAACGACGGAGGGTATCCTATTCGAGGAATTGTTAAAAACGATTATCTGTATGTCCGAAACTACGAACCCGATCGTTGGCCGGCGGGTAATCCTGAAACTGGTTATCTAAACACCGACGGCAGCCCTACCAAAACCTTCATTTTAGATCATCGGCAAACTTCTGGCCTGGAAAAGCATTGGGAGATGAATTTTGGTAAGCGCCCTACCGAAGAATTCTATAACATTAGCACTGATCCATATTGTGTACGCAACCTAGCCTTTGACCCGGAGGTGGCCCCCATTATGGAATCTATGAAGACTCAGATGGTC
>NZ_JBARYM010000669.1:0-2410 GCF_049647865.1 Tunicatimonas sp.
ATCTTATCATTTGAAGTTTAGATAAATATCGCCAAGTTTATCACACCAATCTTACATTTTTGTACAACAGTAAGATAATCTATCTACCTTAGTCATGACTGATAATAAAGGTTATGATTGACTTACCACGTAACGTCTTCATTACTATATTAGAAACAACTATTTACTTTTACAAACCACATAGTTCATGTTCACGCCACTGTCTGAGTACCTTTGGGTGTTACTCTCTTTTGTACTGCTTACCTCATTTTTTATTACTTCAGCGGTTATACCTGCCGTTATTCGAGTGGCTCGGGAAAAGCACTTATTAGATGAACCTAACAATCGGAGTTCTCACTGGCAGAAGACTCCCAGTTTGGGGGGAGTAGCTATTTTTGCAGCTATCATTATTGTTTTTACCATAGCTTCGCACTGGAGTAGTTCGTCAGATTTTTCATTTTTCCAGGTACTACCAGCTATTGTTATTTTATTCTTCGTTGGAATAAAAGACGATATTCTAGTTATTGATCCAGCCAAAAAACTGCTAGCTCAACTGGTTGCTGGTATTATTTTTATTGGTCTGACCGATATTCGGGTCGGTAATTTTTACGGAATGTTAGGGGTGCATGAACTACCGTATATAGTAAGCTTCGGACTTACCCTATTTATTTTTGTTGTAGTAACCAATGCTTACAACCTGATTGACGGCATAGATGGGCTGGCGGGTTGCTTAGGCGTACTAGCAGCTATTGTTTACGGTATTTACTTTGCCGTAGTTGGAGTAGTGTGGGGTACTGTACTATGTGCTACATTAGTTGGAGCATTGGTAGGCTTCTTACGGTTTAATTTTTCCAAGAGCCACAAGATATTTATGGGTGACAGTGGTTCGCTGGTAGTTGGGTTTATTTTAGCGGTATTATCGGTTAAATTCATCCAGTTCAACGAAAGTCCCAATACCTGGTATGTTGGTAATGCGCCCACTCTAGCGATTGCGGTGCTAGCTATTCCACTATTTGATACTTTACGCGTATTTAGCCATCGTCTTTTACGTAGAGTGAGCCCGTTCACCCCAGATCGCAACCATGTACACCACCTGATCGTAGATAATGGCCATAATCACATTCAAGCTACTACTTATCTTTCTATTGTAGGAATATTAATTATTGCAGCGAGTCTACTCTTCACTCAGTCTTCTATAGCACTTTCACTATCCGTTATAGTTTTAATTTTTACTATTTATGCTTTAACCGTTCAGCGACGTTACCTAGTTCGCAGATCAAAGCTATCGGTACCTAAGCGTACGGTAATAATGAAGGAGAAGAAAAACATTATTGAGCGCCCCCGGGAAAAGGCTACCTTACAGCCTCAAACTGCCCGAGCCACCAGTATCAGTGCTTAAAGTGCCGCACCCCGGTAGTAATCATTGTCATTTGGTGCTGATTACAAAAATCAATAGAATCTTGATCGCGGATAGAGCCTCCCGGCTGAATGACTGCGGTAACACCTTCTTTGTGAGCAATCTCTACGCAGTCAGGAAACGGAAAAAAAGCATCGGAGGCTATCACTGCCCCATTTAAATCAAACCCAAACCGGCCCGCCTTATCAATTGCTTGCTTTAGCGCATCTACCCGAGAGGTCTGCCCCACTCCACTAGACAGCATTTGTCCTTTTTTAGCTAGAATAATCGTATTGGATTTAGTATGCTTACATACTTTACTAGCAAATAACAATGCTTCAATTTCATCTTCGGTAGGCTGCTTTTTGGTTACAGTAGTTAGGTCAGACTTAGCGTCCGTCTTTTGATCTCGGTCTTGTTCTATCACCCCGTTCAGTAGGGTCTTAAATTGACGGTCTTGAACCAAAAGCTGCTTTTGCACTAGTAGTATCCGTTTCTTCTTTTTAGTGAGAACTTCTAACGCTTCGTTTGTGAAAGCGGGGGCGATGAGTACCTCAAAAAACAAATCGTGCATAGCCTCGGCAGCTTCTTGATCTACTTCAGCGTTGGTCACCAAAATTCCCCCAAAGGCCGAAACTGTATCGGCCGCAAATGCTTTCTCGTACGCTTCTTTTACTGTAGTTCCGATAGCTACTCCGCAGGCGTTCGTATGCTTCAAAATAGCAAAGGCGGTTTCACCATCAAATTCCTGAATTAGGGCAACTGCCGCGTCAATATCGACCAAGTTGTTAAACGAAAGCTCTTTCCCGTGGATTTGCTCCAGCATTTCATCCAGTTTGCCGTAAAACTCCGCAGTCTGATGGGGGTTTTCGCCGTAGCGCAACGCTTTCTTTTGTAGGCCTTCCTTTGGCAGTAGTGATGCCGAACTTTCTCCGGCAAAGTAGTTAGCAATAACCGTATCGTAGTGAGCACTGGTCTGAAATGCACCCAAAGCGAACCTTTTCCGGTCTTCTAAGCTAGTGGCTCCTTTTTTTT
>NZ_JBARYM010000670.1:0-7655 GCF_049647865.1 Tunicatimonas sp.
GATGTAATCAGGGCGCTTGTTTTGATACTTTAAGTAATAAGCGTGTTCCCATACATCCAAGCCCAGAATAGGAGTGCCCTGTGCCTCAGCTACATCCATCATGGGGTTATCCTGGTTAGGAGTAGAAGTTACTTTCAGCGAACCGCTGCTGTCTACAATCAGCCAGGCCCACCCAGAACCGAATCGGGTACCCGCTGCTTGGGCAAAATCTTCTTTGAATGAATCGTAAGATCCAAACGCTGAATCAATAGCCGAAGCCAAATCGCCGCTGGGTGAACCGCCTCCGTCAGGAGATAGTACCGACCAGAACAGGGAATGGTTGTAGTGCCCACCTCCGTTGTTGCGAACCGCAGTGGAGTAGCTGCCTACATTTTTCATTAAATCTTCTATCGACGAATCCGCCTGAGGCGTGCCGTCAATTGCGTTATTAAGTTTCTTTACGTATCCGCCGTGGTGTTTGTCGTGGTGAATCTGCATTGTTTTGGAATCTATACTTGGTTCCAAAGCGTCGAATCCGTACGGTAGATCAGGAAGGTTAAAAGCCATGTCTATGGTTGGTTTAAAGTTTAAAAATTAAATTAATAGTCAGTTATACTTAACGGGCAAGTCCGGTTCTTGTTTGTTAGTATACGCTATTTTATGCAAGCCTTACAAATCATCGAGCGGCGGAACGGTGAGCTTTTCCACATTCCAACCGGCCAATTTTGCTCCCGCCTGATAAGCACTTTCCATAAAGTCTAGTAGCACCTGTCGCGGGTTCTCTTTCTTACGCAAGTTTTCGTAGGTCAGAAAAGCCTGGGGACTACCGTTGCTATCTACCCACTGGGCACTCGTGGGCTGCAGAGGTTGTTGATCTATTCCTTTGGGCGAGGGGTGAGTATAAGAATAGAAAGCTGGTTCTCGTACCGTATCGTCGCCCGCCCAAAAGCCGAAACTGATGGCTTCGTGGGAATAAGCATCTTTATCCGACAGACGCATATTTGGGTCTAAATCTGGCCCTTTCTCGCCGGAGAAGCGGGTCACGGCCAAATCCATGTGGTGCCAATACAAATGCACCGGGCAGGTTTTACCGTAGAATCTCCCACTAAATTCTTTGAAAACGTCATCCACCCAAATCAGTAGGCGCCAGAACCGCTCGATGTACTCCGCATCGTATGCCTTCTGCTCCGTAAGCTGCTCAAATGGTTGGTCTACCGATACATCAAAAGGATGGTCGACGATGGATACCTGAATTCCTAATTGTTTCAACCCATCCTGAACCTGACGGTAAAACTCAGCTACGCTTAAACCATCGTGCAGTGAAATGGCAACTTCCTCGCCCTCGCTGCTGCTCATCTCTAGCTGGTGCTTTAGAAAGTTAAACGTAATCTCAAAAACCCCGCGCTCGTAGGGGATACTATCAGTCGTTAATCCTTTGGAACTCACGTACAGGGTGATGTACCACCAGTGGTTTTTACGGGGAGTAAGCTTCAGCCGAATCTTCCCCACAATCTGTAAGTACAGGTGCAGCGTCATTTTGCTTTCTTTCCAGGCTTCTAGTGGCAGGTTAGGTAGGTTTTGATGGGTTATAGTCATAGTATTCAAGTGTTTATAGTATGCGATACGATCTCATTTATGGCTCGTTGCTTCTCCCTTTTTTCTCTGATAGAGCATATACAATGCGTGGGGGAGCATAAGAACGGTCATCCCGGAGAAGGGAATCATAAATACTCCGATCAATATAACAATCAAGTAAGACCAAATGAAGCTTACTGGTATCCATTCGTTAGTACTTTCGACATAGTTTACTAAAATACCCAAAGGAATCAGTAGTAGTCCATAATAGAAAAACCAGAAAGCGGCAAAATTCTCATAGTTCATCTGCCCATTTAATAACGGAAACTCTAAAAGTCCCCCACTTATTTTGAAGAAGAACTTGTCGGCAAACCCAGAAAACTGCTTTCCGAACGCAAAAGGTGAAATCCCCAAAAGCGGATGGATGATTCCAAAAAATATCAAAACCTTTCCGTTGGTTATTTTCATGGTTCACTCGTTAGCCATTGTATATCGCCACCACACTACTAATAAGTAGTACGGTTAACCATACAATGAGACCAGATTACTACAGGAATATTGCATAAGAAGCTAGTGCTTCGTCAAGCCTAAAAGTTCGGGTAATCCAGGGTGAAATTTGGCCTATCTATTTGTTGCAAAAAATTCGCGTAGCTACGGCTATGCTCATTTTTTGCGCCTCTATCTAGGTCAAATTTCACGACTGCCTGAACCCAAATTTTAAACATTGACAAAGCACTAGCGCCATTAGAAACAGAATAATTAGTCCGGCATTCAGTAGGCTTTTGTTTTTCCCCAATATTCCAACCCCTAGCAGCACCGTACCGAATAATGTACCAATAATTGGAAAATGATTAAGAGCAAGATGGATTTGAACATCGTTCATATTTTAGGGATGAGGATTTAGGAATTGGGTAAATAAAAACCGGGGACGGGAAACTGGAGTCCGAAAAGTTGCTTAAATAAATAGTTTGCGGCTTGCTAATTGTAAATTCCGGACTCTGTTCCACAGTGGCCGGTTTCCGGTCTTTAGGCTTCAGTATCCGAAAACAATGGTAAGTTAGAGGGATGTGCTTCCTTTTGCAAGCATTTTAATTTTTGCTTACGTTCGCTAACGATTTATTATTCTTTGACGTTGTGCAGTTGAAAAGCAGTACTGAGCTTATGGCCAAAGAACATTCGCACAATTGTAATCATGACCACCACCATCATGGCAGTGCTCACGTACATCCGGTGACCAACAATCTGAAAGTAGCATTTTTTTTAAATCTGCTCTTTACGATCATTGAGTTTATTGGTGGGGCACTCACCAACTCGGTTGCTATTCTGGCCGATGCGGTGAATGATTTGGGAGATACATTCGCCATTGGTTCGGCACTATTTCTGGAAAACTATTCTCAGAAAGGTCGCAGTAAAAACTTCTCCTTCGGGTTTAAGCGGTTCTCTCCACTTAGTGCGCTCATTAATTCTGTTATTCTGTTAGTAGGCTCAATTATTATTGTGTACGAAAGTGTTCCTCGGCTGCTGAACCCTGAACCGGTACAATCGGAAGGAATGCTGTACTTAGCGATACTGGGAGTACTGATGAACGGAGCAGCCGTACTTCGATTAAAAAGTGGAGGTGATTCTATCAATCAGCGTACGGTGATGTTGCACCTCATGGAAGATGCTCTAGGTTGGATAGCTGTACTCATTGGTAGCGGCATTATGCTACTAACCGACTGGGTGATTATTGATCCGATCCTATCTATCGGTATTGCCTTATTCATCCTTTGGAATGCCTTTAAGAATCTCCGTAAGGTATCAATGATCTTCCTGCAAGCCACTCCTGAAAATCTGGATGTTGAAAGTATCCGTCAGACCCTTTGTTCTCTTAATGAAATAACGGGAATCCATGACATCCATCTATGGACTATGGACGGACAGTACCACATACTATCAGTCCATTTAGTAGTAAAAGAAGATAAACGGCTAAATGAATTGGCCGACCTACGAGTTAAGGTACGACGACTACTAAACGAGTATCACATTAACCATATTACCATTCAGTTTGAAGTAGCGGGAGAGAAATGTACTTTGGAAACACACTGAGCAATTAGCAATGTACAGTGAGTAATGTGCAATTGAGAAGAGGGAAGGGAGAAGCGGAATTAATAATAATTTAGAAATCTTACTTACTCCGTGGTCTATGGACTGCGAACTATGGACTAATAACACTTTATGAATAGTACTACTAAAGAAGAATTCAGTGAGCAAGTAGATCAAAAGCGCTGGCTACAGATCGCCTTTTGGCTGAGTATGGTTACTATATTTTACAATTCGCTGGAAGGAGTCGTCTCAACCTACTTCGGTCTACAGGATGATACGCTGGCGTTATTTGGCTTCGGTATCGATAGTTTTGTTGAAGTGCTTTCGGGTATTGGCATTGCTCACATGATCTACCGCATGCAACATAACCCGGAGGTGCAGCGTGATCAGTTCGAAAAGCAGGCACTGCAACTAACTGGGTTCTGTTTTTACTTTCTAGCCGTTGGCATGATCTTAACATCGGGACTAACCATTTGGGCCGGAGAGCAACCTACGACTACGCTAGTGGGAATCATCGTTGCCCTAGCGTCTATTGCTTCCATGTATTTTCTAGTGAAGTACAAACTAAAGGCCGGACATAATCTCAACTCGCAACCGATTATTGCTGATGCCAACTGCACCAAAACTTGTTTGTACCTGTCGGTACTACTACTAATTTCCAGCGGTCTGTACGAGTTGTTTCGTATTCCCTACGTAGATGCTGTAGGAGCACTGGGTATTTCCTGGTTCGCTTTTAAAGAAGGACGAGAAGCGTTCCAAAAAGCAAAAGGCAAAGAGTGTGGCGACTGCTGTTGACGGATACCGGAGACCGGATAGGTAATTGACAGCATATCAATCTCTCCGTCTTCCGGAGTGCGACTTCCGACTTGTCCTTGTAAGATTTAGTCTCAAATTGCTTTTTATTGTCAGAGTGTAATCTGTAATTCGCAGCATGGTCCATTTAGTTGTTGATGCCGACAAACGTTCGCGCTTGCTTAATTTGAAAGAGCTGTTGCACTACCGCGATCTGTTCTACATTTTAGCGTACCGCGACTTGCGGGTGCGTTACGCCCAAACTTTTTTGGGGTTGCTGTGGGCTGTACTGCAACCATTAGCAACACTAACTATCTTCACTATTGTCTTTGGCCGAGCGGTGAAGGTAGACACAGGTGGAGTACCTTACCCACTGTTTGCTATCACGGGAATGGCAGCTTGGACGTATTTCGCTTTTGTAATGAAAGAATCGGGTAACTCAATTATTAGTGCTCAAGGCATGGTAAAGAAGATTTACTTTCCCCGCTTGGTTATTCCTCTTTCTAAGGCGGTGGTAGGCTTTGTAGACTTCGGGATTGCGCTATTATTTGTAGTGGTGTTAATGCTTGTTTACCAATATCCTTTAGTGCCGCAATTAGCCTTCTTACCACTCTTTATTCTGCTGACCATTTTTTCAGCTTTGTCAGTAGGTATCTGGCTCAGTGCGCTCACCATTCGCTACCGCGATTTCCAGCACATAGTACCCTTTTTGGTGCAGTTCGGATTGTACGCTACGCCTACAGCTTATCCTGCCTCAGCAATTATTGATAATCTGCCTAAATGGGCAACGGTAATCTACTACCTTAATCCGATGGCTGGAGTAGTAGAAGGCTTTCGTTGGTGCTTGTTAGGGGGAACACCACCCAGTGAGTATGCCTTTCTTTCCTTTAGCTTGGTAGCGGTGCTTCTTGTATCAGGGTTATTCTATTTCAAGCGGGTAGAGCGGGTGATGGCCGATATCGTGTAGAATTGTTAAAGTACCGCACAGACTATAGCTAGTGCTCTGTCAAGCCTAAAATTTCAGGTGATCCAAGGCGAAATTTGACCTAGCTCATTGTCATAAAAAACTTACGTAGTTATAGCTATGCTCATTTTTTACGTCGCGATCTAAGTCAAATTTCACGACTGCCTAACCCGAGTTTTAAACATTGACAGAGCACTAAATAACTTCCCGGCTCAACCGTGCGTATATCAGTAAAAGAGATAGCACAATGGAAGAACTTGCAATCCTTAAAGAATACATCGAGGCAGAAGACTACGAAGAGGCTCTACAACTTATTGATGAACTGCAAGCAATGAGTAAAGAAGATAAGCTACAAAAAATAAGGAGCTATCTTATTATTATTCTGGTACATCTCATCAAGCAGTCAGCTGAGCAACGTACTACTCGCTCGTGGAATTTCTCCATTCGTAATGCTGCCCGGGAAATCAAATACGTCAATAAGCGCGGAAAATCAGGTGGCTACTATGCTTCGGAAGCCGAACTAAAAGAGTTGATAGAGGAAGCTTACTGTACAGCTATTGATAAAGCTTCGTTGGAAGCCTTTGAGGGTATATATACTGAAGTACAGCTAGAAGATATGATTGATGTTGCTCAGGTGAAAGCGCAAGCCTTTGAGCAAATAAAAGGTGATAATGAATGATTACTATCAGTGCTCGCCCATTGCTATCAATTCGTCTCTAAGATAAAAGACCGTTCGGGTTGAGATCAAGCCCTAGCGAAGTAGTGGAGGAACGCTTTTAGGCGGTATCTCCAATCCAGTCGGGGCCAAGCACCTGCTAAGCAGCCCCCGCGATAACTCAATGATTTCACCGTAAAGTAATTCTATCCGATAGTCAGGCGAAAATAGTCCAACCTCTTCCATGAGCATCAGGCTATCTAGTATAAACTTATATAGGGTGGGGATAGTAGCAGTATCGTCTGTCTTCATCTTTCCAGTTAAGGAAGGAAACAATGAACCAGCAATGGGTAGCCTAACGAAAGGGTTAGAAAGTACAGGTGGCCTTCTGCTTTACTTACGATAAGGTAAGTTCTATCAGGTCGGTTGGGTTAACCTTCTGCTTAAGTGGTGACTTGAGATCATTGAACGGGTTACAAAGTGCATCTAGTGAGACCAAGAGTAAGCTTAGCTAGGGCAAAATAGGTTTAAACACCCCCTTCGAGGGGTTCTTTAGCCCCCCTGAAGCCGGAAAGGGTTCAACGGATGACGAAAGGGACTCAACAGTGACCCGATGAACCTCAAAGCAGATACAAATAAGTTCAAAAGAGACTAACAGAAGATTAATTGAAGCGAAAAAATTGTGCTAATGTAGCTTTTAAGCACTGAGCATATCGTTTTATGTCAAAAATCAGTCTGATTCTTAGATAAATCTAGTACTATTCCTGATATAATTTAATAAATAAGACAAATTGGCACCTAAGCCAAAAGTACTATTTTGCCTAAACTTGTCATTTCTGGCTGTTTTTCTTCTCACCTTTTTAGCTAAGTTTGTGAATATAGAGCGAGGGGCTAAGAGCTGGGAGCAAGGGTTCTAAAACGGAAAGTGCCGCCCACACTTAGTAGAAGAAGCGGCGTGAGGAACAACAAGAGGGTGAAAAATTTATTGATAAACACAGGCTGGAAGGTGAGAAGTGAGGGGGAAGTTGCAAGAACAACCGAGTTCTTGATTAAATACGAAGTAACCCTTACATTGGGTTTATCTTAAAGATAACAACATCATGAGCACAATAGCGATAGCCCAGCGTATAGCTGCATTAGAAACTGAGAAACAGGAGATGGTAGAGACATTTATAGCATTTCTAGAGCAGCAAAATAAGTCCAAGCCGACGTTAACAGATAGTCTTCCACCGTTGAAGGCGGGCTTTCTGAAGGGGACCTTTGTAATGAGAGAAGATTTTGATGAGCCACTGGATGACTTTAAAGAATATATGCAGTGAATTACTTATGCCTGAAGAAATAAAGAGTGTCATAGAGGATGCTCAACACGCAATTTATTTAAGTATAGTTTCATTGTGGGAAATGGCTATTAAAGTAAGTTTAAGTAAGTTAGAACTGAGTCAGTCACTAAAAGACATCACGGCGGAGGTAGATAAAAGCCGAATACAGTGGTTGCCGTTGGCTTCTACGCACATTCAACGTTTAGCGACCTTACCGTTTCATCATCGTGACCCCTTTGACCGTACTATTATTGCTCAAGGGTTAGTAGAAGAAGTTACGATTATT